>CALQBW020000021.1 GCA_943328915.2 Singulisphaera sp. GP187
CAATTTACGAAGTCATGAAGGGTTTTTACGGTACATCATTGTGCGCAGGAGCCCGGATAATCGTTACATGATTGTGTTACTCACCAGTGCACCTTCCGATGAATATACCGTTGCCATGGAACAAGTTGCCCAAGCAACATTAGCACACCCTGATGTACTGAGCGTCCATTGGCTCCGCAACGATGGTCCCTCAGATGTGTCGTTTGGCACACTGTATCGCCATTGGGGCGACGCATTATTACCGATGCGCGTCGGAGATAATACGTTGTTTATCGGACCAAATACTTTTTTTCAAAATAACATCTACTTACTCGATGCCTTGCTCGCTGCCATCAAAACTGCCGTCGGCGATGCCAATCACGTCGCCGATTTGTATGGGGGCGTCGGCACAATCGCCCTCAGCCTCGCCGGTCAGGTATCCCACGTCCATTGTGTCGAGTCTGTCGCCGAGAGTATTGACCTCTGCCATTACAATATTGCGGCTTCTCCCCACACGAATGTGACCGCAGAAGTCGCCGATGTGGCCGATTTTTTACGCACCACAACTCGTACGTTTGATACTATTGTCGTTGACCCGCCCCGCGTCGGACTCGGGGCAGAAGTGTGTCGTGAAATTTTACGGCTTGCCCCACAAAAATTAATCTATGTTTCATGTAATCCATTATCACAACTCAGTGACGCAGCCATTTTGAGCGAGGGGTATCGACTGGTGTCACTCCAAGGGTACGATATGTTTCCGCAGACACCACATTTTGAAACATTGGCTATTTTTGAGCGCATTAATGCCTAAACAGGATGCCCGATGATTCCAATTCGTCCAGACATTCTTTGCCCGCGTTGCCGGCGCATTAACTCGCGCCGCGCCACCGTTTGCAGATATTGCCCACAAGCCCTCGGATTTATCGATGGCACTAATTGTTATTTTTTAGTGCGGGTCATCAAAACCGGCGGCCAAGCAGTGATTTTTGAAGCAATTGATGACAATAGCCATCGTACCTATGCCATCAAAGAAATTGCCTTGCCCCTTGACCCCGATCAAGCACTTGATGCCTTCCAACGTTGTGCCGTAGAAGCTCGTTTGCTCGCAACCCTGGCACATCCGGGTATTCCCCATTTTTATAGTTGTATTATCGAAAATGGTCGGGTCTATATTATTATGGATTTGGTGCGTGGCAGCGACCTCGAAGATGTATTGCGGCAACGGGGCCAAATGAGTGAAAGTGAAGTGCTTTCAATCGCGAGCCAAGTGTGCGATATTTTGGATTATTTACATCGCCAAGCCAATGCAGTTGTATTCCGCGATGTCAAACCATCAAATATCATGTATGGCAGCGATAAGTTAGTCACCATGATTGACTTTGGGATTGCGCGCTTTACCAATAGTCACCGTGGGATAGTTATGGGGACCCCAGGGTATGCGCCACCTGAACAATACCACGGCGATATTTCCGTTGCATCTGATATCTATGCGCTCGGCGCTACGATGCACCATTTGCTGACCGGCAGAGATCCACGTGGGCAAAAGCCATTTTCTTTCCCGCCTGTGCGAGATCTCGCCCCTCATGTATCGCTCCTCACCGCAGATGTAGTCCAACGTGCGCTCCAACTCAACCCGAACCAACGCTTTCACAGCGCAGTTGAAATGCGGGCGGCGATTCGGGCAGTCATTCACAGCGAAGATACCACTATCTTGCCAACAATCCGTGAGAATTCCCCAATTCCTGCACGCGTTATTAGTCCCCTCCAGTTTGACCCGAACATTACCCTCAACCTCGTGGAACGTCTATACACCACCAATGTAATTACTCCATCAGATGCTCAACAGCATATTACTACCCATGAATTGTCTTTTTTACCACGTGAAGCTCCAATTTCCCCGTCACCATCAATCCCGATAGTGAATAATCCACCTGGCCAACGTGTGGGATTTTTCACCCCACACATAATTATTGTCTTCGTGTTGCTGCTGTGTCTGATCGGTGGTGGTATTTGGTATTTCCGTACCACAATCCTCAACTGGCATCCGAGCACCCCGCAACCCATATCAGTGACCATTACGGTCGATATTGCCGCAAATGCCGATATCGACACCGCCTTTGCCAACGCCTATGCTGATTACATTCGCACCACGTATGGCACGCATATGAAAATCTCAACCACCCCGCATTTTCTTGGCCGCCCTCCAGAGTCAATCGGCCAAAATCCTGACGGTACAACGCGCTACCAAGGCATTATTGTCGCCGAAATAGCTCCATATTCACCACAACCCTAATTGTTGCCGACTCCCCGCCATTGGCGTAATAGTTGTCTGATCGATCAGCCACGGCATGCGTGGATGATGCGTCAATGACAGATACACGTCATCTGCAGCAATCGTTAGCATATACACGCGGTCAGCCACCACGATCCCGTGAATGCCGTGGGTAATCCCAAACCACACCCCTTGTTCGTATCCCGCAGTCACGGGGATGTGGACAAACTGAGGGTAATGGTGTTGCCACTTGCCCGCGTCTACACTTTCTTTTTGGGCCCAACCCGTGGCTGGTAGTCCTGTAATTTGATTGCGATTCCCCCAGTGCCATAATGCACGCCGCCCCGTTGCATTGCGCACCGGCAATACAGGGCTTCCAGCCCAATAGCGCGACTCGTATTCCCCAACAGATCCAGCATTGGGTGTGACCAAATCAATCAGTGGATCGTATATATCATGCCAGCTAAATCGCGTTGCACCGCACATGGTTTTCCTCATCCTAATTACCAAAAACAAAATTTGTTGCTTCGCATAATTTAATACCTGCGCCAATCTAGGCGGCACGTTGATTGATTGGCAGGGCATTCACCCAACTAAGCGCGAAAATAATGCATTCAATCTGTAGTTTTCATTCATTGTACAGTTTTGGCGGGGCCATTTTAACATCATGGCGATAAATTTGTGCCCACACACCACGATTTTGCGATTACCTGTGCCCGAATCGCACTGTCACTACAGGTGGTACGTAAAAACACTATCGTTGCATAATTTTTTGATACTATAGTGCCTATACTATTGGTCCATTTGGTGTCTGTGAATATTGTCCAAATGCCCGCTGGATGCACTGGAGCGTAACGAACCCTTGCTATTATTTCGCATAAAGATTGCACTTTTGGATGTACCTTTCTATGAATTCAGGCAAATTGGAGGCTGTGCAGTTTGCTGCGACAGTCGGCAGACGACTGCAAGGGTTTGGCACGCGCCAACGAGAATTATCGCATGAGAACAGACAATTTGCATCATATGTTTTTTCTTGATGTGGTGATGGCAGGCTCATCGAATACGAGAGTGGATGTAATTTTTTGTGAATTATTAAAAAAATATGGCGTGAAAAAAAATTAAAAGCTGTGCAAGGTAAATATTTATTACAGTTTTTTGGTCACAAGCATCACCGCAATCAATATCCCACATGGTGATTTTTTTTGGGGGTTACAAAGGACACCGTCGCTGTTGGGGCACAACTTGTGGATGATCGTGATGAATAGGACTTGACAAATGGAAAAAAAGTGGATTATATATATGAATAGACTGATTAATTTTACTTAACTAGATGTACGGTAAAATTTAATCTCATTTCAATTTGATTCCGTTGAAGTAGTATTCGTTGTGCCAAAGTATGCGAGCGCAATCTGCAATTTGGTGTTTGGAGGTGTTTTGGCTGACCTAAGTGTCAATAGTATAATTAATTCGAACTCCAAATGCTCGCAAATTCCGCATAAACAACCGCGTTATGCAAACTTAAGACACAATGGTGTATCTTTTGCAGATACAACCCAAAGATCAACAAAGGAAAGAATAAGTTGCACGCACTCCCTGACTTATCGTTAGTACAGTACTCTTTGATTTACAACATCTTGAGTTTTACCATTGCATCCATGGGGGCTTCATTCGTATTTTTCTTGGTGGTCCGACAACAGGTTGGCATTGCGTATCGTCCGGCTATTCTTTTTTCTTCGCTAGTAGTTGGCATTGCTTGTTATCATTACTTTCGAATTTTCAATAGTTTTGAATCTGCGTTTGTATTGGCAGACGGGGTTTACAAACCAAGCGGCAAGCCTTTCAATGATGCGTATCGCTATGTCGACTGGATGTTGACCGTCCCCCTATTGCTGGTGGAATTAGTCGCTGTATTGCATCTAGCCAAAGACCTCGGTCGCAAAATGCTCATCCGACTCATCATTGCAGCCGTCTTGATGATTGGTCTGGGCTATGTTGGCGAAGGCGAGCTTACAAACATGACGACTCGCGCAACCTGGGGCACGTTGAGCAGCATTCCGTTTGTGTACATCCTGTATGTGCTTTGGGTTCAATTAGGCGTTGTGGTCAAAACCCAGAGTGAGAGCGTACGTGGTTTGATTAAGATTACCCGTGTAGTACTCCTTGCTACCTGGGGCGTCTATCCTGTCACCTATTTGTTGCCCATGCTCGGTATTGACATTCAATCCTCTGTGGTTGCCATTCAATCAGGGTATGCGTTGGCAGATGTTGCCGCAAAATGTGGCTACGGTCTGTTGATCTATTTCATTGCGCGCACAAAGAGTGAAGAAGATGGTAGTTTGCCACAGGCATAGTTGATTTACGTTTGAACCTAGGCTTTCACTATGTGAAAGCCTAGGTTTGTTATTTAGAATGCAGAATTTGCATGATGAGACAACAACCTTGGCTGAGACTATTGGGATGTGTCGTCGCTGGCGCAGTGCTTGGCGGTTTGTTTGGTGCTGTGTTTGGGTGGATCGCTTCTTGGTTTGCAAATGGACCAGATGTGTGGCAGGGTATACGCGAATCCGCGCCATGGTTCGCGATGATGGGTGTTGTCGCAGGTTTCGTTATTGGAATCGAAAAGAAGTGATATTGTTAATAGGCCAAATGACCGCAATGTAAAATGGGAATTCACGAAAATTGATTCGCTAGTACCGCGTTATCGCTCTACCCATAGTCGATGCGCTTTAAAAAATCAACACGTTGAAAATGTCACACGCACAATAAAATGACAAAATAACTGGCAAATCACCATCACCACTTATCGTTAGTATGGTTTATGATAAACGGCTCAGAGCATGAGTCCGTTTTTTGCAAAAATGCATGATTAGCTTAAATTTGCCCATGTCAAACGGAGATAAATATATGGAATAACCCAAAATCAGGGTATACTAGCAGAGAGAAATAGGCCTGTCTATTCATATCAACGGTACAACAATGAACGATTTTGTGCACCTTCATGTCCATTCTGAATATAGCCTGCTTGATGGGTTTGCCACCATCAATGGCATCGTCGATCGTGCTGCAGAGCTCGGGATGGAAAGCATCGCTGTCACTGACCACGGTGTCATGTATGGTGCGATTGATTTCTATAACGCCGCCAAAAAAGCCAATGTCAAGCCAATTATTGGCCTCGAAGCCTATATCGCTCCAAATCATCGCAATGACGCAACTCAACGTGGAACACGCAATTACAATCATTTGCTCTGTTTAGCCACCGACATGACCGGCTACCGCAATTTGGTCAAACTCACCACCAAAGCGCACCTTGAAGGCATGGGCTCAAAAGGTATTTTTGCACGACCACGGATTGATCGAGAATTGCTCCTCTCTCACCACGAAGGCTTGGTCATTACGTCGGCCTGTATCGCAGGTGAAGTCGCCCAATACATTCAGGCACGTCAACCCGAAAAAGCCCGAGAAACCGCAGCGTGGTTCCGTGATCTCTTCGGCGCCGATCGTTACTTCCTTGAGCTTCAGCTCCACGAAAACACCCCCGAGCTCGAAGAAATTAACGACGAGCTCATCAAAATAGGCCAAGAATTGGGCATCCCGTTGGTCGCCACCTGCGACAGTCACTTTATCAATTCCAGTGACCTCGATGCCCATCGCATGGTGATGGCCATGGGCTTCAACATGACACTCAACGAGCTCTGCACCAAAAAATACGACATGGACGAAAGCTACCATATTTTGTCTGCAGACGACATCTGGAAGCGCTTCAAGCGCTACGGCACTGCCCCCATCGAAAACACCCGACGCATCGCCGATATGGTCAATCTCAAACTCGATTTCGGCAAAATTCAACTTCCTGCATTCGAAATTCCCGCCGGGTATGACGCCTCTTCATATTTACGGTTTATCTGTGAAGAAGGCATTGTAAAGCGCTTCAATGGGAGTGTACCACTCGGCTATCCCGAACGATTACTGTATGAACTCGATGTCATCAACAAAACCGGCTTCCCCGATTACATGTTGATCGTCTGGGATTATGTATCGTATGCGCGACGCAACGGTATCCCTTGTCTACCCCGTGGTTCGGCCGGTGCCTCGCTGGTGTTGTACTGTCTGGGGGTTACGGATGTCGACCCTGTCGCCAACAAACTCTTGTTTGAGCGTTTTTTGAGCCCTGAACGGCTCGAAATGCCTGATATCGACGTTGACTTTGCCGATACCCGCCGTGGCCAAATTCTCGATTATATTGCTGGTAAATATGGCCGCGAAAACACGGCCCAAATCATCACATACGGCACCCTCGGCGCCAAAGCCGCCATCCGGGATGTCGGTCGGGCCCTCGATGTGCCATTGTCCGAAGTCGACCGCATCGCCAAACTCATCCCCAATACTCCCAATATCACCTTGCGCGATGCCCTCGAAAAAGCACCGGAATTCAAACAACTCTACGAATCAAGCGACGAAACCAAACAAATCATCGATTGGGCACAACGCATCGAAGGCCGGATGCGTAACGTGGGTACGCATGCCTGTGGTGTCGTCATAAGTCGCAATCCCCTTGACGATGTCGTGCCACTGCAACGCACCACCAAAGACGAAAATTCGCTGATGGCCGCCTATGAAGGCCCAACGCTAGCCAAAATCGGCTTGCTCAAAATGGATATTCTTGGATTGACCAATTTGTCGGTGGTGGCAGAAACACTCCGCTACATTGAAATTTCGACCGGCAATGCCATGCTGCTTGGCGACATACCACTCAACGACAAAAAAACCTTTGATTCACTCAGCACTGGCAATACTGTCAATGTCTTCCAGCTCGAATCTGCCGGTATGGTACGCTATTTACGCGAGCTCAAACCAACCCGCGTCGAAGATATCTACGCCATGGTGGCGCTCTATCGCCCGGGCCCGCTCGAACAAATTCCGGTCTACATCCAAAACAAAAATAATCCAAAAGGAATTAAGTACCTCCATCCGATTCTCAAGCCCATCCTCGAAGATACGTATGGGGTAATTGTTTACCAAGAACAGATTATGCAACTGCTCCAGGTCATTGCAGGCTACACTCTGGGGCAAGCGTATATCGTACTCAAAGCCATCGGGAAAAAACAAAAAGAGATGATGGCAGCCGAAGAACCACTCTTCAAAGAAGGCTGTCTCAAAAATGGATTGACCAAAGAGCAAGCCATTACGTTATGGGATTTGATTCAGCCATTTGCTGGCTATTCGTTTAATCGCCCCCATGCCACCTTGTACGGGTTGTTGTCATACCAAACAGCCTACCTCAAAAACAATTTCTCAACCGAATATATGGCTGCCGTACTCAAAGGTTCAGCGGGACAAATAGAAGATGTGGCCAAAGCCGTCAACGAATGCGCCAAACTCGGTGTGTCGGTGCTTCGGGCAGATATAAACGCGAGTCAGTCCGACTTTACGATTGAACGCATCAACGAATCTGCAATTGATGGTGAATTACGGATTGAACGTGGCGTCCGTTTCGGGCTGGCCGCAATCAAAAACGTCGGCGAAGGCCCGGTCGATGCCATCATTGACGCTCGTGGCGATTCGCCGTTTAGCAGCCTCGCTGACTTTGCCGATCGTGTCGACCAAAAACTCATTAACAAACGCATGATTGAAAGCCTCATCAAAGCCGGCACGTTTGATTCAATGGCTGGCACCAGACGCCAAAAACTAGCGGTGCTTGACCAGGTCCTGGATGCGGCCAGTGGTGCCCAAAAAGCCCGCGCCAGCGGCCAATCAAGCCTATTTGACTTGATGGGCAGTAGCGATAGTATTGCCATGACGGTCAATGTCGCTGCCGTTCAGTTCCCTGTTTTGCATGAATCCCGCGAAGATAACCGGGAGCTCCTCACTTGGGAAAAAGAACTCCTAGGCATGTACGTTTCTGATCATCCCGTAGTGCAAGCATTGCGTGACGTCGATTTGAGTGACGTTACCTCGCTTGACACTATCAGCGATGAAATGGTCGGACAATCATTGACCTTTGCCGGGATGCTCAGCGCTACCAAAACAGTCACCACCAAAAAAGGCGACAGCATGTTTGTGGGAGTTTTTGAAGACTTGGCGGCAAGTATTGAATGTGTGGCTTTCCCCAAATCCTACGAGAAATTCCGGGCCTTTCTCCATGACGATTCCCTGGTACGTATCATCGGCAAACTTGACCGCCGCAATGATGGGATGCAACTCATGATTGACAAAGTCGAAGTCATTACCCATACCGATACCCCCGCCGCTCCAACGGCAAATCTTCGCCATTCGACCAGTGCAACTACCGCTGCCCCCGCCAATCCACCCTCTTCCACACCACAATCTACAAATCTTCCGATGCCAAATTTAGGAAACAGCATGTCTGATCAACGCAAATCTGGCGTCAATAATGGCGCACCAGCAGTCATCAAGTCCCCCAGCCGCGCCGCAGTGTCCACGCCCAAACCAACACCTGCTCCAGTGGCACCCGAGCCACACACCACACAACATGTCATCCGCCTCTACTTCCCGCTCTTTGATAATGACGACCATGCCGTCCAACTCATGAACGAAATCTACGCACTCACCGAACGCTTCCGTACTGCGGATGATGGTGAAGCAGTCTTGATGATTCACCTCCCCGTCGAACAACGCAAAATAGTCCTACGCATGCGTGGTACGGTGCGTGACCCCATCAACTTACTCGAGATACTCCGCAATAAAGTCGGCCACGAAGCAATTGTGCTCGAATCAGCCTAATTCATCGTGGGTTCTGCTTATGTATCAAAACTTGTGTAAACCCTCGTGTACAGCTATGCACACGAGGGTTTCGTAAATAAATTGCCCATATCGCCTTCATTCCCCTGTATTTTTTTCAATGAACCAAAAAATACATTTTGGCATCATTTAGTTTGAAATACCGAATAAATCTATAAAATAAAGCATCCTAACCGTAAAAATTGTAGGTTTTTACGGTTGTAGCGGATAATTAGCGCAAAATGTAAGTATTTGCAAATGGTGAACAAAGTATTGACATTTTATTGCAGAGTCTGTACAATAAAGCGTGCTGATCAATTCAAAGGAGTCATCAGGATGACGTTACCACAATCAGCAGCGTATATTGAACAACATGCGGCGCTGCCTACGCTTATTTCAGCAAACGATGCCGATGATCAAATCAAAATTACCGCTATTGCTAATGGCGATAATCATGCAATCGAAGCCCTTTATCATCGTTATTCGGGCGTTGTCTATCGTTTGGCTTTTCGCATCCTCAAACAACGTGAACAAAGTGAAGAAATCGTCCAAGAAGTGTTTTGGCGAGTATGGCGTCGCAGTGCCAGCTTTACACGTGAACGTGGACGGGTATCGCAATGGATATTTGGAATTGCGCACAACCTGTGCATTGACGAAATGCGCAAGATGCGTGCACGACCAAATCCCGTCTACGAAAACGACGATTACCCTATCATCGCCCAACTCGTTGACGAACACATCGACATTCCCGCAGTCGCATGGGCCAATGAACAACATCGTGTGATTATCGGAGCCCTGGCAACGCTCCCGGTAGCGCAGCGTGAGGCTGTTGAACTAGCCTATTTCGGTGGCTTTTCCCACCAAGAAATCGCTGTGCGCCTCTGTCGCCCCCTCGGAACTATCAAGACCCGGGTACGGTTGGGCTTACAAAAACTAGGTACCTTACTCGCAAATACTGACATCACCAGCTCAACCGCATAATTTCACCACGTGGGAATACCCACGCGGTGCTGCTATTGACCACGAAATGCTTATTTTTTACCAACCAAATGATAAAATTGATCATCAACCGCCGGTCGTGCCCCAAAATGACTCACAACCCAGCTCCCGAGATTATTAGCGAGTTGGGCGGCCTGTGCGAGATTCCCATTACGTATATAACTCGTCAAAAACCCAGCATTAAATGAGTCGCCCGCACCGGTCGCGTCCATCACCGGCACTTCGTGTGTCGTGTGATGATGTTCATATCCCGGTGCACTGATCACGCAGCCATCTTTGTCAAGTTTCAACACCACGACAGCATCTTTGAAGCGTTTGCGTAACGCCCTGGCAATCAACAATGGCTCGCGTTCACCCGTCAAAATCATTCCTTCATCACGATTGGGCAAAATGATATCAATCGGTAATTGGGCAATAATTGCGTCAAACGTGTCGCGTCCCATTTCGCGGATCATCTGATATGATGCCGGATCAAACGACACAGTCGCACCAGCAGCTTTGGCAATTTGCGCGGCATGCAACGCAGCAGCACGCGGCGGGTTACTAAACACGGACCAAGCCGTAATATGCACATGGGCAGCCTGTTGCAATGCCGCCACTGGAATATGTTCGGGGTAGAGTTGAAAGTCCGCACCTTGGTTGGTGATCATGCTACGCTGGCCAGCTTTGTCGATCATCACGACAATCACGCCGGTTTCATGCGTCGACGTGCGCGTTATATGTGCTTTGACCCCTTCACGCACGAGATCCGCCACAATCAGGTCACCAAAGGCATCAGTACCCACCGCGCCGACAAAGGCGGCCGGGGCACCGAGGCGGGCGACCCACGTCGCAACATTGGCTGCAGAACCCCCAGGTGCCAAAGCGATGCGCCCGGTGGTATCGCCTCCTGGCAACAATATGGTGTCTGGTTGGGCTAATACATCCCACACCAAATCACCGACGGCGACAATAGCTCCTTCACGCATGCTTCTTTCCTTCTTGGCTCCAAAAAACGCCGCTCACAGCGGCGTTTCTCCCAACGCAACCGCGTCTGATACCTCTATTATATGCGGTCAATTAGCTCGCTCCATTTACTGGAGGCGCCGCCGAAGATTGACGGACAAGGGGCAACAAAACCCCGATAATCACTGTGGCAGCGACACCGATTAATATGCCACCAGCATGATATGGGGCAGTCACATGCACAACGTCTGACAACACCCCCGCCAACAACGGTCCAACGACCGTGGTTAGTGACGTCAATGCTTGGCTGCCCCCCAAGGTGGCGCCTTGGGCGGTGGGATCAACCTGGCGCGAAATCAAGCTGGTTAGCGATGGCGTTGCCATACCGCTCCCGGCGCCCAACAACATGATAGCTGGATACAACCACAAGCCAGTAGGAGCGATGGCGAGACCCTCAAAGCCTAGTGCCATAATCACCATACCCACCATGGCCAATTTGGCTTCGCCGAATTTGGGCAACAACATGCGCAACAAAAAGCCTTGCATGATGACTGCCATCAACCCTACTGCCACAAAGACAAACGCGTTATCGATCGCCGCAAATCCAAAGCGCCGGTCACTATACACGGCAAAGTTGCTCTGCATGCCAGAAAACGCAAGATTGAGCAACACAATTCCAATCAACAAGGTACGAATGTTGTTGTTTTGCAACACTGCAGCCACGCGCTTAAAGGGATTGCTACTGCTCACTTCCGTCGTACGGCGCTCGACCGGTAATGATTCGGGCAAGGCAAAATAACCGAATGTGACATTGATAAATGACAACCCGGCTGCTACAAATACTGGGACTGCTAAACCGTAGGTGCTAAGCACACCCCCCAAGGCTGGTCCCAACATGAAACCCAACCCAAATGCGGCGCCGATCATCCCCAGCCCCTTCGCTCGATTTTCGGGAGTGGTGATATCTGCGATATAGGCTTGCGCGGCACTTATATTTGCACCAGTGACTCCATCGATGATCCGTGAAACAAACAAGGCTGCGAGCATCAACCACGGGCTGATCACAAATAAATTCTCGGAAAACCCAAAGATGATATAGCCGATGCCGGTGCCTAACAAGCTAATCAACAATACTGGCCTGCGCCCATACCGATCCGACAAACTGCCCAACCACGGTGCACACACAAATTGCATCAAGGCGTACATCGCAGAAAGCCCGCCTACAATCAACGCACGATTAACCACTAACCATGGATCACCCGATGATTCGAGAATTTTGACATAATAGGGCAATACTGGGATCACAATCCCGATACCAAGTAAATCTATGAGGACAGTCAAAAAGATGAATACCATTGGTGAACGCTCGCGCATACTTACCTCTTTAGCTATACAAACTTAAGTCGCTTTATATTGTCACGATACAAGTTTGAACTTGTTTTGTCAATTATTTGTCAATATTTTGTAATGTATTGTGCATTAATAAACAACCATGGCTTTTAGATGATGCGATGGGCGGCAGATGGTGAGGTTACAAATCAAAAACAGCTCAGGAATTAATTGACGACACGACATCCGAGTGGTATACTGTTTTGACGTGTTGCCTTACACAAGGCAATTTTGTTCTGTTATATAAACGGGGTTATCCAGAAGGGGTGCTGTCATAACCGACCGATTGCGATTCAACAACCGAATACGAGCACGCGATATTCGTCTCATCGACGAGCAGGGTGCACAGGTTGGCATAGTAGCATTGCGTGATGCAATTCAAATGGCCGAGGAGCGTGGATTTGACCTTGTAGAGGTTGCTCCCAATGCGGTACCTCCGGTTTGTCGCATCATGGACTACGGCAAGTTCCGATACGAGCAATCGAAGAAGGAACGTGAGGCGCGCAAGCACCAGAAGCAAGTGGAGCTGAAGGAAGTGCGACTCAAACCCAAGACAGACGATCACGACATCGACGTCAAAGCCAAACAAGCGCGCAAGTTCTTGTTGGGTGGTGATAAGGTTAAATTCACCCTTCGGTTCCGAGGTCGTGAGATTTTCCACCCAGACATTGGGTTGAAAATGCTCGAAGGCATGGCCGAAGATTTACGTGATATCTCAGTTGTAGAGCAGCGGCCAGTAATGGAAGGTCGTGTTCTTTCGTTGTTATTGGCGCCCAACGCCAAGGCACGTCAGACTCCTGCCAAAGCAGCTTCGTCGGCGTCAGCTAACGCAGCGCCACGCCCTGCAAAGCCGCCTAAAGAAGTAAGCGTGCCTGCAGAAGCGCCTGTAGTAGTACTGATGGAAACACCAGCACTTATTCCTAGCGAAACGTCTGCAGCGGTCCTGACGGAAACGCCGGAGCCTGCACTTACCGAAGCGCCGGTACTTGTGGCAGCCAAAACGTCGACACCTGTCGCTTCCAAAAAGGCATTGGTGGTTGAGCAAGCTGTAGAATCGACTGCCGTACCGGTTGCAGCGACACCGAAGCCACGTGCTCCCAAACCGCGCAAAGAAGCAAGTATGCCGGCAGTCGCGCCCGCAGTAGCGGCACTTCCCGTTGATGCGTCACCCAATACCACCTCAGAAGGGGAATAATAGTCATGCCCAAGATGAAAACACACAAAGGTACGGCCAAGCGGTTTACATTCACTGGCTCAGGTAAGCTGGTCAGCGCCATGGGGCGTCGTGGTCACTTCCGCCGCCGCAAAGCCACCCGTCTCTTGCAGAAGTTAAGTCGGATGCAAGAAGTTCACGAGACAACGCAGACCCGCGTATTGCGTGGTTTGCCGTACCGCAAGAAGCATGCCCGCTGACGAATGCCCCTCCGATGCGGTGTGTTAATATACACATCCACACTTCTGTAAAGAACAGGAACGATAATGGCTCGCGTAAAACGTGGAATGATGGCGCACAAGCGCCACAAAAAGCTCCTCAACCAAGCTAAGGGTTTCCAAGGTAGCCGTAGCCGTCGCTACGCCGTCGCTAAGCAATCCGTCATGAAGGCATTGTCATATGCCTTCCGTGACCGTCGCGCCCGGAAGCGCGACTTCCGCCGCTTGTGGATTATCCGCATCAACGCCGCAGCGCGGATGTGTGGTGTATCGTACAGCCGGTTGATCAACGCCTTGCAAAATGCCGGTATCGTCATCGATCGCAAGATGTTGGCAGACTTGGCCGTACATGACATGGCCGCCTTCCGCCAAATTGCCGAACGTGCACTTACCCCGGCGTCGTGATTCGTAGTACCAGTAATAGTCACGTCCGCACCATCCGCTCACTCCGCGACGATCGTTCGTTGCGTCGTAGTGAGCGGATGTTTGTGCTGGAGGGGGTGCGTTTGGTCGCGGATTTATTGGCGAGTGGCGCGTCCCCAGTGTTTGTGCTCTATGATCCCGAACAACTAGCCACCACGAATGCAGGCATTGTTTTGATGGATGCCTTGACACAGAGCACCGGTGCGGTATATGCAGCCAGTGCCGAAGTAATCAAAGCCGCCAGTGACACCACATCCCCCCAGGGCGTGGTGGCAGTAGCGCATTGGCCGTCCCTGCACGTAGCACTGATACCACGATTGGTGGTGGTTTGCGACCACATCCAAGACCCGGGCAATCTGGGTACCATCATCCGGAGCAGTGACGCCGTCGGCGTTGATGCCATTTATTGTAGCGTGGGGTCTGTCGATGCCTATGCCCCCAAAGCCGTGCGAGCGAGTATGGGCAGTTTGATGCGTGTGCCCATCCGCCAAGATGTTGCGTGGGATGTGCTCGCCAGCACCTTGGCACCATACCGGATTTATGCGGCCGACGGTGGAGGGCAAAGTGTGGCGTATACTCAGATTGATTGGCGGGTACCGAGTGTGTTGATCGTCGGCAACGAAGCCCACGGGCTCAGTGCTCCCGCCCGACAGCTTGCTCAGCAAACCATTCATATCCCAATGCGGGCGGGGATCGAATCACTCAACGCCGCCATGGCGGCGAGTATTATTTTGTTCGAAGCCCAGCGCCAACAGCAGGCCAAATAGGTGCGATTCACGCCTGCGCCGTCAGTTTTTGTCACAAAAAATGAAGAGACAAACATTGTCCGAAAATACGGTATACTATAGTTAATTTCATAGGGCGAAGACGAAGCGAGTACGGTAATTACGACGACCAGGGAGTGTTGATCGACGACTGTGAGTCGACACCGCACGAATTACCAGAAGTTCCCTTCTGAGCTGTTTGGCAGAAGTGCGTAGCATGCGTAGGTCAAACCGGTGTTCCCCGCCGTTATCGGGGCAGAGAGTCACGTTTGTGTGACCAAAACAGGGTGGTACCACGACCACACATCGTCCCTGACGATGCGTGGGTTTTTTATTGTAAATACGGTTACTACTACGGAGGAATACGTGACTATTATCGATCAATTGGCGGACATCGAACAAGCCGCCCTCACCGCCCTCATGAAAATTGACACCAGCGAAGCGATTGGTGAATGGAAGAGCAACTATCTTGGCAAACAAGGGGCAATCGCCAAACTCAGCCGCGAGCTGGGGACATTACCCGGTGACCAACGCCCCGCCGCTGGCCAACGCTTCAATGCAGTCCGCGCCGCTCTCGATGAAGCCTTTGCGAGCCGCGAAGCGACGATTTCGTCCGCCGCCCAACACCAGGCCTTTGGCCAAGATGCCGTCGACGTAACACTGCCTGGGCGCTTGCCGGTGGTAGGCCGCCTGCACCCCAGCACCCGGGTGTTGCGCATGATTACCGATATCTTTGCCGATATGGGATTCCAAGTCTGGGAAAGTCCCGAAGTCGAGACCGACACCCTCAACTTTGGCTTGCTCAACATCCCCGAAGATCATCCTGCCCGCGACATGTGGGATACGTTTTATGTCGAAACAGCACCAGGTGCCGAAAAGGTCTTATTGCGCACCCATACTTCTCCGGGTCAAATCCATGCGATGCGGGCCCACGCCCCCCATCCAGTGAGAGTGATTTTGCCCGGCAAATGCTATCGCTACGAGCAAGTCACCACCCGCCACGAGATGATGTTTCATCAAGTGGAAGGGATTGCCGTCGGCCAGCACATTACCTTTTCGGACCTGAAAGGGACGTTAATAGGCTTTGCCGAGCGGTTATATGGTGTTGGCACCAAAACCCGCTTCCGCCCCAGTTATTTCCCGTTTACGGAGCCAAGTGTCGAGCTTGACGTCGAGTGCTTTTTGTGTAAAGGCAAGGGTTGCCGCATTTGTAAACAGAGCGGTTGGCTCGAGGTTTCCGGGGCGGGGATGATTCATCCCATCGTGCTCCGCAATGGTGGTTATGATCCTGATGTCTTCAGTGGCTTTGCCTTTGGCATGGGTCCCGAGCGGATTACCATGCTCCGGCACGGCATTGACGATATCCGTTGGTTCTTTAGCGGCGACGAACGCTTCTTACAACAGTTTGTGTAACCGATGAATATTGCATTCACACCACTCCAAATATTGCGCGGCATCATGGCACTACTATTGGGTAGTGCGGTGGTGGTGGCATTGAGCAATCCGCTAGGCGAAGCACCTGATGAACCAGCACACTTCGACTATGCGCGCTTCGTGGCAGTGAATCTCCGGCTCCCGTTGCAATGTGCCGTACCGTGCCAAAGTGATGTCCCCGGCGAAGGGCACCAGCCCCCGCTGGCGTATATGTTGTATGCGGGTATCACGTGGCCATGGATTGACACGGGCGAATGGGTGCCTCAAGCAATCAATCCCCACTTCATATGGCAAGGGGGCAACCAAACCCAAGCGCTTGTCCATGGCACGCGCGAGCATTGGCCGTGGCAGGGTTCTTTTTTGGCGTGGCGACTCATGCGCTTCATCTCGATCGCGTTGGTGCTCACTGGGCTCTATTTTGTCTGGCGATCAGGTCTCGCCATTAGTACTCCAACCATCGCATTAATGGCGGTGGCGTTGCTGGCGAGTAGCCCACAAACCAGTTTGATTGCGGGGTCGGTAAGTAATGATGCCTTGTTGTTTTGTCTGGCTGCGATCATCACCAATGGGACGCTCCGCGCGCGTACCTTGCGCCATATCGGGATGCTGAGTCTCGCCATCGGGGCGGCCCTCATCACCAAACAAAGTGCAGTGGTTCTCATACCGCTGATCTGTTGGCCGATCTGGCAGCACTTCACTGGCCGGCCACGGCTGTGGGCATTGCTGTGGGCCGGATTGCCGATGGTTGTGACGGCCGGCTGGTGGTACGCACGAAATCAGCTGGTATACGGTGATGTGTTTGGGTTAACGCTGTTCCGGAGTATTTATCAGCAGACACCCCTTGATTATGGGCTACTCTCCACCTGGCAACAAGCGTTTAGCCAATTGATACGCTCAGGATGGGGCATGTATGGCTGGATGAGCCTGGCAGCCCCTGATTGGTGGCTCCAAATCGGTGCTACAGTCACGATTAGCGCAGTGGCAGGGTTGCTGATTCATGGCGGAACCCGCCGCCCCATCGCCGACCACTGGTGGTTGTTAGGAGCACTCTGGCTGGTGGCCAGTGTCTGGCTCATCAGCTTTGCCTATACAGTAGGCCCCGTGGCGTGGCAAATGCGTTTGGTCATTATCGCCGTACCTGCGGGTGGGTTGTTGTTGGCCAAAGGATTGGTGACTGGAATTGGGATGACCCCCAAACCGCTACAGATTGGACTCGCAGTGGTAGTGGCCACCGCCTGTCATGTCGGTATCTGGCGGGATTCGGTATTACCCCACTACCAAATCAACATGCCCGCTGCAGCGACAACCGCACAGCCACTCGCGACGGCAACCAAAGCAGTGTTTGCGGCTCCGAAGGCTGGTGGCGGGATTGCATTGCTAGACTACACCCTCACTGGGCGACTCGCGGCCGGGCAAAGGATTGGTCTCCAACTCCGTTGGCTCACCCAAACTCGCCCGAGCAATAACTGGCAGGTTTTTTTGTGGGTCGTGAACAGAGAAAAAAACCCGCTCCTTCAACTGATTCAGCCAATCGACTCCGAATTGCCCACTAGTGTGTGGAGCCCAGGCGATCGTTTATATTCCACCCATCATTTCACGATTCCCGCCAACCTCCCGGCTGGCCAATATACCCTCCAAATCGGATTATTTGACCAAGCGGCCAATTTGCGGGCACACAAACGCAATTATGCCGAGAAGCTGACTGGTGATAGTGTGCGAATTCCATTTGTTATATCTGTACCCTAATCTATCCTCACGCAAAGGAGTTGTTGTATGCGGATTCCCCTTTCATGGCTACGTGAATACGTCGATGTCACCATTCCGATCGACGAATTAGCCGAGCGGCTGACCCGTTCTGGGCTCGAAGTCGAGACAATCGAACATATCGGTGGCGCCCAGGCCGAATTACCATGGGACCCCACATTGGTGCTGGTCTGTAACATCCTGGAAGTGTCCCAGCACCCCAATGCCGACCGGCTGGTACTGGCCACTGTCGAATACACCCTAGGGAGCAACCACACGGTAGTCACCGGCGCACCCAATTTGTACCAATACAAGGGGCTCGGGCGCCTGACGCATCCCCTAAAATCAGTGTTTGCCCGTGAAGGGGCGGTGTTGTATGACGGGCATGTTGCCGAAAAAGTCAAGGTCACCCTCAAAGGCAAGCCGGTGCGCGGAGTCATGTCTGATGCCATGCTCTGTTCCGAAAAAGAACTCGGTTTATCTGAAGAACACGAAGGCATCTTGATCCTCCCCGATGATGCCCCGGTGGGCATGTCTTTGCTGGAATACATTGGTGATACCGTGGTTGACATAGACGTGTTGCCCAATATGGCCCGCACGTTGTCGTTGGTTGGGATGGCCCGAGAAATCGCCGCCCTCACCGGTCAATCATTTCGGCTCCCCAATCCGACGGTGGCTTCCAGCGGCGCAAATGCTAACGACACCATCAAGGTCTCGATTGCCGCTCCAGAGTTGTGCCCACGCTTTACCGCGAGTGTGGTGCGTAACGTGACAATCAAACCTTCGCCGTTTTGGATGCAACGCCGCCTCATCATGGCTGGCATGCGCCCCATCAACAACATCGTTGATATCAGTAATTATGTGATGCTCGAATTGGGCACCCCCAATCACACGTTTGATGCTGATTGTGTGGCCGAAGCGCATATCGTCGTACGCAACGCCAATGTAGATGAGCAAATAAAAACCCTCGATGGCCGCACCCATATGCTCAACCCGAGCCATTTGTTGGTATGTGACACCACCCAGCCCTTGAGTGTGGCCGGGGTAATGGGTGGCGAAAGTAGTGAAGTCAGCGACCGCACCAAAAACGTACTCGTCGAAGCAGCCGTATGGGAACCAACCATCATCCGGCGCATGTCGACCGCCTTCAAATTGCGTTCAGAAGCTTCTAAGCGTTTTGAACGAGGTGTTGATCCTGAAATGCTTGAATTGGCGCAACGCCGCTTGTGTCAATTGCTCCATGATTACGCCGATGGGGTTGTGGCCCCAGGGCTGGTCGATGTACGAAGTGCCCCAATCCGCCAGATTTCGATTACCTTGACCAGTGCCGAAGTCAAACGCATCCTCGGACTCGACTTCACTGCAACCAAGCTCTGTGATTTACTTACCCCTCTTGGTTTTGGCTGCACAGTCAACACCAGCGACAGCCTGGCAGTAATAGTACCGAGCTACCGCCGTGATGTGAGTCACACCGCCGATTTGTGCGAAGAAGTGGCCCGCATGTTTGGCTACGACAATTTGCCCAGTACCATCATGGCCGACGAATTGCCGGCCCAACGCACCAATTTGGCCCTCGAACATGAGCACTTTGTACGCGATGTGCTCAGTGGGGCGGGGCTCAACGAAGCCATCACTTATTCGCTCACCAGCCTGGCGTCCGCCGCCAATCTTGATCCCGCCGAAGCCGAAGCAACAAACTACCTCCGCCTGGCCAACCCGTTGTCGAGCGAACGTGAATACATGCGGCGGGCGATTTTGCCAACCCTGCTCGAATCTGCAGCAGGCAATTTACGCGAGCGTGGCAGCACGCGGTTATTCGAAATTGGTCGCGTCTATCACCGCCGTGCCGATGCCATCTTACCGGCCGAACCACTACGCGTTGCAATCGTGATGGCGGGTCAGCGCACCAATGCATCATGGCACGATGCCAGCCCGGAAGCTATTGACTTCTTTGACATCAAAGGAGTGGTGGAATTGTTGTGCGAACGCTTACAAATAAGCACTATTCGCATTGCTCCGAGCGACGCTGACTCCCTCCAACCCGGCCGGGCTGCGCAGCTCATTGCGCGTACTGCGATAGGCGAAGTGGTAATTGGCCATTTTGGTGAATTACACCCTCTCGCCCGTGAGCGCTTTGCCATGCCGGCTGTGCGGGTTGCGGTGGCCGAATTCGCCCTCGACACGTTGCTCGAGCTTGCCAATGTCCCCCGCTATACCAGCATCTCGCGCTACCCAGCCAGTAGCCAGGATTTGGCGTTGGTTGCGCCTGTAATGGTGAGTGCCGAAACAATCGCAGCCTCGATTCGTAAATATGCCGGGGCGGCCTTGAATAGTATCGAGCTCTTTGATGTCTATACTGGCGCAAATTTGGGCGCAGGAATGCGCAGTCTGGCCTACCGGCTGACCTTCCGCAGTAACGAACGCACCTTGGGCGACGACGAAATCACCAAGCTCCGTGCCAAAATTATCCGTGGTGTAGAACACGAAACTGGCGCCAAACTGCGCTCGTAGGAGCTTACATAGGCTCACCACTCAGGGCGTCATGCCCTGGGTGGTTTTTTGTTGTGAATAAATATCCTTTCCAAATTCAAACCCGAATCAGATGTACGCCAATGTATCTATTGACAACAGCTTCCATTCACAATATAATATTACAATGGTAATTTGATAATATTACTCATGTATTAAATAACAAAGGGAGGGCGCAGTGAATACCTTTCAGTTTGACCGCAGCGGATTACGGTTTGGCCAAATCAGTCTTATAAGTGTCTTAGTAATTGGGTATGTAACCAATATTCCCTATGTGATTTATTTCGGTGCATACATGCTAATGAGCGCTTTAATAATCCCCGATTGGGCACCACAATTACTGCTGTACTGCTGGTTTGTGCGAAATAATTGGACGACTCCTGCTATTCATGATGAAGACCCGACACCACACCGATTTGCCCAACAAATGGGATTTGGGGTACTCGTTATCGGGATGTTGGCTGCTATTTTGGGAAGTACATCTATAGCATGGACGGCGACGTTAGTTGTCATCGTGCTCGCGTTCCTCTATGTCACGACAGGGTTTTGTGCTGGATGTTTTGTGTATGCCCAAATCGCCAAAATTCGGAGGGGATAAGTATGCTGGAACGCACTATAGTAATCATTGGATTGATGAGTCTCGTGGTGGTATTCCGCTGGTACATTGGCTGGCATGGTCAGAGGGTGATCAAACAAAACATACAACTGAACCACTTCCCGCTAGGGAAGGCAGGGATTATTGCATTGCACACCGAACACTGTGTGGAATGTGAACGGCTCCAAAAGCCGGCGCTAGCACGCCTCCAAAAACACCGGACCGATATCTCAATAGTCTGGCGTTCTATTCAAGAAGAAGCCAGTTTAGTAAAGCAACTCGGCATCATGACGGTACCGACAACCCTGGTCCGCAATGCCAACGGGCAGATTACCCACGTCAATATGGGCTATGTCAACGAAGATGTCTTGATGCAACAACTTTCGCTTTTATCGGCTCCTCCGCCGCCGGCACGCAACGCCAAAAATCAAATCAGCAATGAAGATATCTTGATGCAACAGCTTGCTATTATTTCTGCACCACCGCATTGTGTCTAAGCAGGACGATCTGCTTTTCCCCATATAAACCGCCCAAGGAATACCTTGGGCGGCTCGTCGTAGCTGCGTTTTATTTCGTGATTGTGGTTAACGACGACCAGTGCGATGGAAGAGATTCATCGAATCCACCGAAATACCGCTATGAATCCGCTGAATGACTTCGGCGAGGAGCGTCGAAACCGACAACACTTTCAAATTTGGGTAGCGCTGAGGATCCTTTATGGGCAATGTATCCGTCGTGACTAATTCATCAATAGGACTTTTTTGCAAGCGATCGAGCGCATGGCCAGCCAGAATTGGATGGACCACTGCAGCCGAAACCGCCGTTGCGCCACGGGACATCAACAATTCGGCTGCTGCAATCAACGACCCACCAGTGGCAACTTCATCATCAACCAACACGCAATGCCGTCCGTTGACTTCTCCGATCACATTGAGTGCTTCGACGTGTGGTTCATGTTCGTCCGCGGGCTGGATTTGGTGAAGGTGGCGTTTTTCGACAATTGCCAACGGCACACCGAGTTTTTCGGCAAAATTACGTGCCCTTTTCGCAAAACCCATATCGGGCGATACTACGGTGAGGTTTGGAATGCGACGCTCGCTAAAGTGTCGCACCATCATTGCCATCGCACTTAATTCGTCCACCGGGATCGAAAAAAATCCTTGAATCTGACCGGCATGCAAATCGAGCGTAATAACTTGTTGGGCACCAGCTACTTGAATCATATCTGCCAACAAACGCGCAGTAATCGGTACACGTGGTTGGTCTCGTTTGTCAGTCCGCCCATAGGCAAAAAAAGGTAAAACCGCAGTGACCCGCCCCGCTGCCGCGCGGCGACAGGCATCTAACATAATGTTAAGTTCCATAATTCGATCACTGAGTGGCGCAGCGAGTGACTGAACAATAAAAACATCTTTTTCACGGACACTCTCATTTAACCTTACAAAAATATTGTCATTGGGGAATTTGGTCAAGGTAATATCACCTAATGTCGTACCAAGCCGATCTGCGATTGCGTTGGCCAACGCTGGGTTGCCACTTCCGCTAAATATTCGCATCTCGCTAAAACGACTACCCATGTCATACCCCAATCATTGTGTGTAAACAATCATACGCCTATTGTAGAGCGTTTTGTGGGGCATGGCAATGGTATAGGCACAGAATTTATATTCCATGTATCACGCCGATGCCTTGGTTTCCCCTAGAAAATGACAGTTACACATTATTACCTTAACAATCTGAATTTGGCCAATACAGATACCTAAATACACCATTGGCTGGGCTTGGCAAATAAAAAAGCACACCAAAACCAATGATTAACGTTCCGATTCCCCACCACGCATCAAGGATCGTTGCATTCATCAACGTCGGTGTCGACAACACTGAATCCGCATACCCAACAAATGATGCAGCATAGAGATTATTTATGACATGGACACCAATAGCCCGTTCGATACCACCGTCCCGCAGGCTTAACCACGCAATTGCGGCACCAAACAAAAAATAATTTGCTGCCATCACGAAAGTACCACCGAGTGCATGATGCATTTCAGGATTTACCAAATGCGGTAGCATAAATGCAAATCCTGAAATTATTGACAAAAGAAATCGTCTTCGTGTCAACCGTCCACAGGATTGCAATAAATATGCTCGAAAGAAAAGTTCCTCACCACTCGATTGAATGGGAATCAAAAGCAATACCAACGGCGTCATGACAAGCCAACGGCCGACATCCAAACTCCATACATACCGGCCTGTGTATACGAGCGATTCGAAAATGGCGCTGATAATCAACACCAGTAACCACACAAACGTCGCTTGCCAAAGCAACTGCCACCGAAACCGATTTGTTGTCACTAACGACAACAGACTACGACGATGTACCAATCTTTGTGCCAACCATACACCCAAAAAGAGCATTATTGGCGAAATCATCTGCACCCCAAATGCAATTGGTTCACTGACGCCAGTAATCATTCCGGTATCAAGATCGATGCCAAATAACCCTGCACGCACACCATATATTAACGGGACACCACCTACTACCAGATAACAAAACAACATCAATCCAATCGCCAACCACCAACTCCACCACTTGCTATTGCCTGTTTGAGGATTATATAACCACTTCATGGCGTCTCCTTAACTCATTGTTGAGTACATTCGCAGCCTCATACGAACATAATTTTGATAGTACTATTTTACGCAAAAAAACCCCTCGTATGATTTCTCATACGAGGGGTTTCCTACCGAATTGGTAGCGGCGAGCGGATTCGAACCACTGACCTTCGGGTTATGAGCCCGACGAGCTACCACTGCTCCACGCCGCGGTATTGGATGGCGCACAGACCTAGTCTCCCACAAGGCAACCTTGCAGTACCTTCAGCGCTGGAATGTTTCACGACCCGGTTCGGGATGGGACGGGGTGGGACCACTCCGCTTCGTGCACGCCAATGGTTCAGAGTGTGAAATAGCACTTTACA
>CALQBW020000022.1 GCA_943328915.2 Singulisphaera sp. GP187
GCCCGGCTTGACAATCACAATCTCGCCACGGCGTACTTGAGCAGTAGGTACTTCGCTAGCGACACCAGCCCGGAGCACGCGGGTGGTTTTGGGTTGTAAGCCAATCAGGGTGCGCACGGCGCTACTGGCTTGGCTGCGAGCGCGAGTTTCGAGATATTTGCCGACCAAAATCAAGGCAATGATTGTGGCAGCGGTTTCGTAGTAGACATGCCCGACCCCACCACCAATCAACAAAATTGTGCCATACCAAAAGGCGGCACTCGAGCCGAGCACAATCAAGGTATCCATGTTGGCGGTGCGATTACGCAATGCCCCCCAGGCATGCCGATAAAAATCACTGGCGGCATAGATTTGTACGGGGAGTGCCAGCACCAAAAAGAACCAATTATAGGCGTCAAGCTGCGCCGGCATCATATGCATGTGAGCGATGCCATTGGCGGCGACCATGGCGACGGCGCTACCAATGGGCCACGGTGAAATATACCCAAAATCTTTGGCCATCGAAATGACAAACAGGGGCACGGCAAACAGCATTGCGACTAACAAGCGTTGCCAGCGCTGTGCAAGTTCAAGGGCCCGGGCATCGGCTTCGCTATCATTGGCATCGACACTATTTTCGGTCACAATCACGCCATAGCCGGCTTTTTCGACGGCAGCAATCAACAGCGGTTGGGTCATCACCAACGGCAAAAAATCAATAGTGGCCCGCTCATCGGCCAAATTCACCGTGGCAGACAATACGCCAGGTTGTTTGCGGAGGGCTTTTTCGACCCGGGCGGAACAACTGGCACAGGTCATGCCGGTAATTGGCAATTCGAGTTGTTCACGAATCACGCCATAGCCGGCTTTTTCGACGGCGGCTACCGCAGCAATTAACGCACTGGGAGTGGCGTGAAGGACGGCATGTTCATCGGCGAGATTCACCGTCGCCTCACTGATGCCGTCGACTTTACGCAAAGCTTTTTCGACCCGCATCACACAACTGGCACAGGTCATCCCGGTGACTGCAAATTCACGCATCGTATCACTCGTCGTCATGGTCATTCCTTTGGATGAGGGGAGCGTGATGTGGGGCATCTGCCCCACATCACCAGATTATGCCAACCGTCTTCTAGCAACACCCTTCGGAATTGCCACCACACCAGCTGGCGCCATTATCGGCACCCAAGGCAATCATGGTTGGGGCAAGTACTTGATAACCGGCATCTTGGATGGCGGCAACCAATACGTGACGCTCTAATGCAGCGCCTTCGATGGTCACTTGGCTACGATCGTCGTTGACGAGGGCAGTCGCAACACCTGGTACGGCCAACAATGCGGCGCTGACCCGGCCAGCACAACCACCACACGTCACGCCACCAACGGGCAATTCAATGCGATCCATGTTACTTTCTCCGTTCGATAATCACTTGCATTAATTCACCGATCACACGCTCGCGTTCGACGGCGTCGTCACTCCGGATTGCAGTGGTGACACAACCATGCAAGTGTTGGTCCATTACCATACGTCCCACTTGATCAAGGGCTTTTTGGACGGCATCCATTTGCATCAACACATCGATACAATAGCTGTCTTGATCGACCATGCGGTAAATCCCGCGCACGTGGCCTTCGATGGTGCGTAAGCGTTGTTGCACTTGCTCTTTGTGACTACTCATACGTCATTCTCCTATCCCCCCCCCCCCAGAGGGGGCTGGGTATAAGCAGTATACCAGAGTAGGGGCGATTAATCAATGGCGACTATGACGTTTATCGCTTGTGCACATACATGAGTGCGAAATCGATAATCGCCCGATGACGTAGGTGATTAATCCGTGACGGCTATCAGCGATTGTCGTGGTCACACCGCATACGCATCGAGGCATGTCCGCGCGCCCAAAAAAATGGTAAGATAGATTACCGCAACCAAGCCACCGCTGTTCGAGGAGGAACATTATGGCAAATTTCAATGGATTAGGGATGCATCTCGGCAACTTGTCGCGTTTATCTGATGCGCAAACCCGCTCGATTAGCCCCGAAAACTACGACGGCGCTAAAGGGCGCGGTGGCATGGCCACCGAAGGGACCGGATCTATTCATGCTCGGGGGATGGGGCAAGGGTGGAAAATTTCACCGTCGATTCGCATTGCTTCTGGCGAAACCCGTGAAATCGCCGACATCGACGGCATGGGGGCCATTCAACAAATTTGGTTGACACCCACAGGCAATTTCCGGTTGCAAATTATCAGCATTTATTGGGACGACCAGGTCAATCCTTCAGTCGAATGCCCGCTCGGTGATTTTTTTGCGAGTGGTTGGGGCAAATATGCCCAACTTAGTTCATTAGCAGTATGTGTCAATCCGGGTAGCGCATTTAATTGTTATTGGGAAATGCCCTTCCGCAAACGCTGCCGCATCACCGTCAGCAATATCTCGGACAAAGATGTCACCCTCTATTACCAGATCAACTATACATTAACTGATGTGCCCGTTGATTGTGCCTACTTCCATGCCCAATATCGCCGGAGCAATCCATTACCCTATGCCACTGACCATACCATCCTTGACGGAGTGACTGGACACGGGCATTTTGTGGGGACCTACATGGCGTGGGGAGTCAACAATTGTGGCTGGTGGGGCGAAGGCGAAATAAAATTCTTTATGGATGGCGATGGTCAATTCCCCACCATTTGTGGTACCGGGACCGAAGACTATTTTTGTGGATCGTACAACTTTGATGTGGGTCCAGCCAATGGTGGTTATCGTGAATTCACCACACCTTATGCCGGACTGTCACAAGTCATCCGCCCCGACGGCACGTATCAGTCGCAAACCCGCTTTGGGATGTATCGTTGGCACATCATGGACCCGATTCGCTTTCAGCAAGATTTGCGTGTCACCATCCAAGCGCTCGGCTGGCGGAGCGATGGTCGCTACTTGCCATTGCAAGATGATATTTCTTCGGTGGCATATTGGTACCAAACACTGCCAACGGCACCATTCCCGGCCTTGCCCGACCGCGATTATCTCGAGATAATCTAACACAGTACAATCCGATGTGGGACTGATTCACGACCGCCCCTCATATTTTTTACAAAGAATACGGAACAATCATGCAACGCATCGCTCTCACCACCTGGAGCATCCACCCCTACCTCAGCGATGGCAGTCTCGATTTAATGGCGATGCCAGCCCGTGTCAAAGCAGCGGGAATTGCCACAGTCGAAATATGCCATTTCCACATCCCGAACACTGAAATTGTTTATTTGCAATCACTCAAAACGGCTGCAGCCAATGCAGGGGTCGAGATTTTTAGTATTTTAATCGACGCATTCGATATTTCGCAGGCCGACAACGCTGCCGACATCGCTCAAGTGCAACATTGGATTGATGCCGCTGCGCACGTAGGCGCCAGCCACGTACGCGTGGTCGCAGGTGAAGCACCAGCAACGGATACCGCCGCATTGCAACGCACGATTAGCGCCCTCAAAGCGCTCCAAGCCTATGCCACTCCCAAAGGGGTGCGCGTGATGAGCGAAAACTTCAAAACAATGGCATCGACTCCTGCCAACTGGTTAGCGATTCATCAGGCGTTGGGCTATGGTGGCTGCGCCGACATTGGTAATTTTGCGAACGACAGCCGCGTCAGCGACTTTGGCCAAGTGGCAGCAATGGCGGCTTCGATTCATGTCAAAGCCTCGTACGACGACCAAGGCCAGTTGCTTCCCGCCCAAGTCAATGCGTGTTTGGCGACAGCCCGCAAACATGGCTTTAGCGGTCCTACGACCTTAGTCTATGACCGACCAGGAGATCGTTGGCCGCACATTGAAGCCTTACGCCAATTGGTTGCGACTGCTTTTGTGTAATATGCCTATTTGCATTTGGAACAGTTGCGGGTTGGTCACAGTAATCACCGTGTTTTTGCATTTTTGACAATGTGACACGCAATTTGTAATCCAAATTACTCTGTATTTAGTGATGAGGCAGCTCGGAATGGTAAGTTGTGATGCAGGGATGACACCCACACGCGGCCAAGTAATTGTCAACGATCGTATTGTTAGCTATTTAACCTGGGGAAGTGGCACCCCACATATAGTGCTGCTCCATGGGGTGACGAGCAGTGCGCGGTCGTGGTGGCGGGTGGCTCCAGGCATTGCAAGCCTCGGCTATTGTGTTACGGCATTCGATATGCCCGGCCATGGCGAAAGTAATCTGATTGGCCACCACGATATTCCGCATATTGCCACGCACATTGCGGCAGCCTGCCAAGCCCTCGACATCCCCATCCAGACACTCATCGGGCATTCATGGGGAGGAGCAATCGCTCTAGTCATGGCCCAATCACAACCACTCCAGCGCCTGATTTTGATTGATCCATTAATCCGACTCAACCCCGATAGTGGCGCCCAACTCGTCGCCAAATACGGCGAAGGTGTGGGTCATGCTAGTAACGAAACCATTCCGTGGCTGACCGCACGCAACAAATTCTGGCATCGCTGTGACGTGCAATGGAAGGCCGAAGCGCTGCACCAATGTCGCCGCGAAGCAGTCGAAGGTTTGTTGCTCAATAGTGGCGAATGGGATATTACTGAACTGTTTAACCAAATTTCCACCAAAACATTATGTCTCGCCGCAGATGAAGCTGCCACCATTATCCCACCCGGCAGCATACCCATCATCCAACAGGCGCTCCGTCGACACGCAGGACGTTGGCTCCAAATCGCCGCTACCGACCACAATATGTACCGCGGTGGCTTTGATATAACCATGCCGCGCCTGATTGAATGGCTCAAGGAGGGCAGCGATGACCGCGCCAGCAATTAGCCGAACCGACAGCGTGCGCGACGCCATCCAACGCATAAGCACCGCTGGCTACAAAGCCACCTCGCCGCGCGTGGCAGTATTAAATGCAGCTAGTGTTTATGTCGGAGCGTTCACCGCGGCAGAATTGGCAGACACACTAGCGCATCAAGGACATCCTTTGGGGGATGCAAGTTTATTTCGCACCCTCAAGCTGTATACCGACATCGGGGTAATGCAACGCATCCATGGGCTTGCCGAATGCCATCGCTATATCATGAGTAACCATAAACATGCCCACCGGATTGTGTGTACAATTTGCGGACGCGTAACGGAATTTGCGGAATGTGGGCTCGACGTTATGATACACGCACTCGAAGCCCAAACCGGTTACCGCGTAATTGAACACCTACTCGAATTATTTGGGACCTGTCCATTGTGTGCTGGGGCGTCGTAACAATCACGGTTCCCTCAAGAGGTTTGGAATGCATTACCACACTATCATTATTGGGCTGGGGGGCATGGGCAGCGCCACTGCTTACCACATCGCCCGCCGGGGCCAACGGGTACTCGGGCTCGAACAATTCACCCCGGCGCATAGCAACGGGTCGAGCCACGGCCATTCGCGGATTATCCGCCAAGCCTACATGGAGCACCCTTCGTATGTCCCGCTGCTTAAACGGGCCTTTGTGCTGTGGGATGAATTAGCCGCCCACAGTGACGAAGACCTTTTGCACCTCACCGGCGGCATCATGATTGGCCGCCCTGACAGCGACGCTATCCAAGGCACGTTAGCCAGTGTGCGTGAACACCAATTACCCCACCAGATGCTCGATGCCGCCACCATCCGCCAGCGCTACCCCGCCCTCACCCCTAGCGATGACATTGTGGCGGTCTACGAAGACAACGCTGGCTTCGTGGTGCCGGAAGCGGCAGTACGTACCCATCTGCGCCTCGCCCAAACCCACGGTGCCGAACTCCACTTCCAAGAAGCCGTCACGCATTGGCAGGCCAACCCCGCTGGTGGTGTGACCGTCACCACCGCCCAAGGGGTCTATACCGCCGATCATCTGGTGATTACCCCAGGGGCTTGGGCGCCTGAGTTACTCGCTGACATGGGCTTGCCGCTACGGGTTGAACGACGGGTGTTGTTGTGGTTTGCACCGATTGGGGGCTTCGCTCCCTTTACTGAGCCGAATTTCCCTATTTATATCTGGGATTGTGGTGATGGTGTATCGTTTTATGGCTTCCCCTACCACCCCAGCTTGCCGGGCATCAAAGTCGCTATTCACACCGTTGGCCAAATCTGTAGCCCCGATTCGATTGAGCGTCAATTACAGGCTCACGATGTCGAATCACTGCAAAACCTGCTCCGTGAACGCATCCCCGCCCTGCTCGGACCGATGATTCACTACGAAACCTGCATGTATACGTTGACGCCAGACGAACACTTCGTCATCGCCGTGCACCCCGACCACCCCCAAGTGGTCATCGCTTCACCCTGTTCGGGCCATGGTTTCAAATTCACTCCAGTGATTGGTGAGATTTTGGCCGACCTGGCTATCGATGGCCACACCAAACACGATATTTCACTCTTTTCCTTACGGTTTTAATGAGGAAACTATGCCCGCACTTACCCCCCAATCCGTAGCTCTGCTCCGCCAGCGCACTGCCACACAGCTCGCCAGCGCTGGGATTATTTTGACCCCCGCCGAGGTCGCCCAGATCGAAATCGCCGATTGTGGCTTAGGCGAAATCGAAACGCTGGGCTTGCAACTGGTCGTCTATGTCAATACCGACCGCTGTTGCGCCAAAGAACTAGTCATGTTTGCCAACCAAGTCTTCCCCGAACACCGGCATCCGCCGGTGGGAGACGACCCCGGCAAAGAAGAAACCTTCCGCTGCCGCCAAGGCGAAGTCTATTTGTATGTCGAAGGCCCCGCCACACCTCATCCCCGCGGCACGCCACCACCCGCCCGGGCCGCCTACTTTAGCGTCTGGCACGAAGTCGTGTTGCGTCCCGGCGAGCAATACACCCTACAACCCAACATCAAGCACTGGTTCCAAGCCGGGCCTGACGGCTGCATCGTCTCCGAGTTTTCAACGCACAGTAGTGACGAATTAGACATCTTTAGCGACCCCACCATCCAACGCATCCCCACCGTTCAATAGTAAGCAAGGAATCTACATGTTCATTTGTCGCTTTACCTACAATACCCAGCAACCACGGATTGGGTTCGTCCAAAACGACCACGTGTACGACATCACCGCCCGCTTCCCCAACATTACCGCATTCTTGCGCTGGACCATTGGCCGCAAAGACGCCGCTACCGCCCTGCAAAAAGCCCTGGCTGGCAGCGAGCCCCTCGCACCACTCAACAACGTAACCTTGCTGCGCCCGACCGACGAGCAAGAAATCTGGGCGGCTGGCGTGACCTACGAACGCAGTCGCGTCGCCCGCGAAGAAGAATCCGCCAAAAGCGGTATCTACGACCGCGTCTACAGCGCTGCCCGCCCCGAGATTTTTTTCAAGGCCACCCCAACCCGCGTCGTCGGCCCCAATGAAGAGGTCGCCATCCGCAACGAAGCCACTTGGAATGTCCCCGAAGCCGAATTGGCGCTAGTTATCAACCCAGCCTGCGAAATCGTCGGTTATACAGTGGGTAACGACATGAGCTCACGCGACATCGAAGGCGAAAACCCACTCTACCTGCCCCAAGCCAAAATGTACGGGCGTTGTTGTGCCGTCGGTCCGATGATTGCCCTTAGCGAAGCCATCGCCGACCCCAAAGCCTTGACCATCTCGATTGAAATCCACCGCGCCAGCCATCTCGTCTTTAGCGGCAGCGTCAGCACCAGTAAAATCGTGCGGCATTATGCCGATTTGGTGCACTACCTCGGCCGCGACAACCTCTTCCCTGACGGCGTATTGTTGCTTACCGGCACCGGTATCGTGCCAAGCGACGAATTCACGCTCGAAGGGGGCGATGCCGTCAGCATTACCATCGACGGCATTGGCACGCTGCATAACACGGTTGTCCGTGGTGGTGTATAGTTGTTATTTTTGTTTTTGTAGAAAAATAATCCTCCCCGTCGTGTCGTGCAATTACTTCAGGGGGGTTGTTTCAACACTTATTGCGGCACTATCGTGAACGTTGCATTGTGCGGATAAATTATTCCGAATGAAAACCAAAACCCCCGTCGTGACATTCATCACGACGGGGGTTTATTGACGGGCTTATTTCAATACAAATGTCGTCACTGAATCACGATAATAAACCGTCCCAGTGGCATAATCTCCATCCTCGAATAATTTCACGTTATTTTCACGCATGGTAATTTTGTTGTTGACCACAATCACCACCCCTACCGGTTGTTGCAATTGGTCATCGTCATTAGGCACCGCAAATTCCCCACTGCCGCTGGTTTGGGTTTTGGCGATAGGGACAATGATTTGCTCCCAATACATGCTATTAACATCAACACCAGCTGGGAACAAATAGACGAATGCATCTGCTTGTGGCGCTGGATTATTGGCCGCATCAAGTTTGATGACTTTGCCTTTCATCACCCGCTTGGGGAATGTGTTGGGCTCACGTTGGAGCACCGTAATCGGTCCCCCATCACAACCGGGGAAAGGATGTTCTCGGCCCAGTTCAATCAAATACGTCGCAAGGCTAATCGGTACTGCTCCACCCAATATCACCGGCGCACCATTAGCATCTGATTGATAAAACGTCGGCACCCCCACCAACTCATTGGCATCGTTTAACAATGCCCCACCCGATACGCCATGACTCAAGGGCGCAGTCACTTTCAAGGCTTGATATTTGGTGTGTTGCTCGCCATACCCAAACCGATCAATCCCCCAATACCCGGCCGTTTTGCCCGTGGTAATCGTGATGGTATCATCCCCAAAACTCGGATACCCCACTGCTTTAATCGATTCTTCGACACCCAAATCGGCACTATTTACAGGAATCGTAGGCAAATTGAGGCACTCTGCCGGCGATACACCGCTGCCCATCCGCACAATCCGCAATATCGCCAAATCGGCATCGGGGTCGGCAGCCACCACCTGGGCATAATAACTTAAAGCGGGGGGCTGATTGAGGTCATGCGTCAACAAGACTTCAACTAAGCGATCAGAATTATAGAATGTGTCAGATTCTTTGTGGCCAACCACATGGAAGTTGGTTACAATCAAGCCCCGTGGGTCAATGATAGTTCCAGAACCCCAACCAATCTCCACGCGGTTTTCGTCAAGCATGCCTATTTGTACGATTGCCTTGACCACATCGTTCATCGGTGACAGCGAGCCGTCTGCCTGAATGATTGGTTCGACCGGTACCGGAGTAGCGTCCAGCATCGTCGCATCGTCAGCACAGGCCACCACGTTGAGCGCACATATCGTGATAATTATTAGTTTTGCAAAAAAATACCGCATTGACCTACCTCACACCCGGTGCGCTTCATATGACAGCAATGCGCAACGTTGCGGTATTGTACCATGCAATTATTCTGGTGTCCCAGCCGAAGGCACATGCTGGCTGTCGACATAGTGCGTGCGCCACGCACCATTCACCACCCCCAGAATAATCGTATCTTCGTCGCTACCGTCGAAATGCACGGCATTTGCAGGCACATTCACATAGCTACCGGCGGGATATGCCGTCGCCTGGCGTTGGTCCATTTGATTGCCATATCCCAAATAGAGGGTGCCCTTCATCACAAACACATGGGCTGTTTGGGTGTGCCAATGCGACGGATCCCAGAATCCCGCCGGAATTGCAAACGCATAACTAAATGACACACTCGACCCGTCACGGGCACCGTCGAGTAATGCATATTTGGTGCCATCACTGCCTATTTCTTGCCATGGAATCGTATCAACATGCCACTGCATATCTTATCTCCCGGTATATAATTTTACCTAGCCAAAAGTATAACGCGGTTGTTGATACCCAATATGGCAAAAATTGCGCTCTGCATTTAATATTGTCCGTTTTTGTATTCAAAATGCACTTTCAAGTGCTAATTGCATCACGTATTTGGTGAAACAGTTTACTATGATTAATTTTTGTAAAATCAGTGGTATCAAGCTCGATACACGGCACATCAAGCTGCAGTGGCGCGACCCTTCCTGTCAGTAAACGCTCACGCAATTCGACTGCTACCGCAGCTTCTTGGTGGCCCGGGTGTCGCGAACCATCGTTACCACGGTTGATATGGCGTTGCCACAATGTGTCACCATCACACACCACCAATACTTGCACCCATTGCACCGCATAGCGGTCAGCAAGTAACAAAAAGCGGGGTGTATCGCGCTCAGCCTCAAAGTTGGCTTCGATGACACAGTCCCGCCCTGCCCGCAATTCACTTTCGAGCCACACAAAAAGCAAATCCATGCTGGCTTTGCTCAATTTGCGCGACCAGGCGCGGTCGCTCCAGCCCAACGAATCAAACAACGATTCCTTGAACATGTCTTTGGTCAGCAATGGCCACCCCAAGCCCGAGGCGAGTGCCTGGGCTTGGGTGGTTTTGCCGACTCCTGGCAGTCCATTGACGATCACGACCCGGGCACTCATGCCTTGATGAGGACTTTCTGTGTCGTCACTGATTCGAGGTATTCCATGTCGATTTCAGCGCCATTAGCAATGCTATCAGGCACGGTCAAGGTGCTATCACTATTGAGGGTAAATGGGTTGGTGACGACGTCGCGTTTGTAGTAACGGGCATTGGCACTGATATCACCGGGCAACACAAAGTTGGGCAAGCTGGCAAGTGCCACATTGGCAGCCCGACCGATGCCGGTTTCGAGCATCCCACCACACCATACCGGGATGTCCGCAGCCATGGCCATGTCGTGGATCTGCTTCGAGGCAGCAAAGCCACCCACGCGGGAAGGTTTGATATTAATTACGCCACAAGCACGCAATTCAATCGCCCAACGGGCATGCTCCGGCGACACAATGCTTTCATCGAGACAAATCGGTGTTTGCAACGCACGTTGCAACTTGGCGTGGTCGATGATGTCGTCGTGCGCCAGCGGTTGTTCGATCAATAGCAAACCGAATTCATCGAGTTGCGCCAAATGTTCGGCATGGTCGAGGGTATAAATGCTGTTGGCGTCGACTTGGAGCATGATATTTGGCCAGGCAGCGCGCACCGCCCGGGTCGGTTCGATGTCCCAGCCTGGCTTAATTTTGAGTTTAATCCGTTGATAGCCATCATCCACATAACTCGCGACTACTTTGAGCAACGTATCAATGTCTTTTTGGATGCCGACGCTAACGCCTACACTGACGCGCTCACGCACCCCACCCAACATCTGTTTGAGGCTTTGGTGACGGGTGCGCCCGAACCAATCCCAGACCGCAAATTCAAGCCCTGATTGCGCAATGCGATTAGCGCGAACTGGTGCGAAAATCCGTTGTACGTCAGTGGGATCAGTAATATCTTGGCGCATCAACATCGGCGCCAAAATTTCGTTGACCATGGCAATCACGGTGGTAGAGGTTTCTTCGTTGTACCATGGCAATGGCCCAACCGGCGCTTCACCCCAACCATCGACGCCATCGGCATGAATCCGCATGATGATGGCGTGGCTGCCTTCTTCGCGCCAGCCACTGGTTTCAAACGGGGCTACATAGGGCAAATCAATCCGGCGCATTTCGATATGTTGAATTCGCATCACAGACTCCTTTGTCTATCTCATCATTCACAAAAAAATAACTACATTACGTGGGGCATCAAAATATAGTGCCACCCGCGTCCTGCCACATGCACACAATCAACCACGTGATAACCGGCTGCAACACCCGCTTCGACGTAGCTCCGTTGCATCATGCGCCACGCTAACAAACGGGTTTTGTCGTGCGTACGCAACATGGCAAGTTGCTCAGCAAGTGGTACGGCGACCGCCTGACCATCCCACGCCGGCATCGTCTCCGCATAGGGCATATTATCACGCACACTGACGGGATAGAACAGCTCGATCGCATCCCACGCCACAAATTGTTGATTGAGATGTTGGTTGACCCGAGTGCTTTCCATGTGCCAATCCACTTGGAAGCGATCACTAGGGGCGCCGGCATTTAATGCATCATTCATCTCGCCATAGACATCACGTTTGTAGGTGTGACAGACAGCCCCTAGGCGGTGAATATTGAAATTACCGTTGACGATTTGTAGCGGATCGTAGGTCCAACTCATCAAATTCGTCTGACCATCACGCAAAATCGTCTCGCGCTGGGCGAGTTTGAGACGCAACCCTATATCACGTCCGCGATATTCTGGCAATACACCCACGATATGACTACAATACTTGAGTTGCGGGGTTGGAGTGTTATACACCCCATACCACCCCAAGGCAAACCCCACCATGCCATGCGCAGTTTGTGGACCATCACTGTCATAAGCGCCCAATAACACGCAATTGTTGGTGGCCCATGTAATCAATACGTGGGTGGGGATGATTTCGTCGTCACTATTACCCCAAATAACATTGTGTACCGATTGCAAATCGGCACACCCTGCCAAGTCGGTGATTGGGCGAATGGTAATTGCCATGCAATAGCCTCTTTTTAAGGATTAGGGCGCTTCAATTCGGCCAACCATGGACGTGTGGTGAAACTACTAGCGATATCGTCAAGCAACGGCAAGGATTGGGCGGGGTCGATGATTTCACTCAGTTTGACATACACCGCATTGCGATCATCGAAACATAGCGTTGGTACGCCAAAGCAGGTATATTGGGCGCGGGCATATTCGTGATCACGTTGCAACACGGTCAGCAAACTTTTGTCATGGGTATCAAGGGTAAATTGTGCCATATCGACGCCACACTTAGCAGCGATTACGGCCACCGGCGCACGCTCATTCAAGGCGATCTTGTCTTGGTGACGGGCATCATACACAGCCGTGCGAAAGGCACGAAAGAGTGCAGGCGATTGCCGGCGTACTGCTTCTGCAGCCCAAAACCCATGCAAACCACCCCAGGTCGTCGTACCATCGTGCCGTGCATACCCATCGCCGTCTTGCTCCCAGACCTTCCAGGCTGAATCAGCTGGGGTGTTGACTTGCTCGAGCGAAAAATAGCGCCAATCGATGTCGACTTCGGGGCGTTGATCAACAACCATATCCAACCAGCGTGAGGCACGCCACGCATACGGGCACAAAAAATCAAAAAAAACGGTCAATTGCATCGTGTTGCTCCATTAAATTCAGCGGCATCTTTAGTCTAGCATTTATTTGAGGGCAGTGAGTACAATGCATCACATGAGGTCACTTTGACCCTTGGTCTGCCCATAAAACAACGCATACAAGGTTTGTTGACGCTGTGCAGCCCGTTGATAGACCAGATGCGCAATCATATCCGGCTGATAGGTTTCGCCAAGTGGCGCTGCTATTGCATCCAAAGTACGAATCACCCCTAGATTCCGCAACATCAACAACGCGACACCGCGTGCCGTCGCTTCAACAACCGCCGAGGCAGTTACTGGCCGCCCGAGCACATCTGCACATATCTGCAACCACGTCGGTGAACGTAACAACGCCCCACCACTAGCAATCACACGCTCACTTGTAGGCAGGCTGGCAGCAATTTGCCCAAACCGCAACGCCATCGATTCAAAGGCAGCCCGCAGCATATCAATTGGCTTCGTCCCCAAATGCATGCCATGAATGGTGGCACGGGCCTCTCCAGCCCAGCCCGGGCTCCGTTCTCCCGCCCACAACGGCAATATGGTCAAGCCATGACTGTCCGGAGTATATGCCGCCAATTGGGCTTCGATGTCGCTATCGGTTTGGCTGCCAAATTGCAAGGTGTCACGCATCCATTGATAAATATTGCCACCCTCACTGGTGGCGCCACCCACTAACGCCAGCTGGCGATCAATCCGGTAACACCATAATCCCGGCGGCGGTGGCGGAGTGCCCGGGATGGCGATACGCATCGCCCCTGTCGTTCCTACCGTGAGCGCCAAATCGTGTGGGTTCCCACATCCACTGCCAACGTTCGCCACTGCACCATCCCCTACCGCAGCAAACCATTGGATGTGCGCGAGAGCAGGCCAACGTTGCGCCCATTTTGGCAATAATCCGATGTGCGGCACATCGACATCAATTACCGGTGCTAATGCGCTGTAAGGCATATCAACGGCAGCGAGCCATTCGGTATGCCAATCCAACGTGGTCCGGTCCAACAACCCCGTCCAGGCGGCGATACTCGGAGTGACACGGCGAATGCCGAGCCAACTCCATTCAAGATATTCTCCCAACGTCATCCACATACTGGCGGTCTGCCATTCGTGGGGGCGCTGTGTTTGCAACCAACGCACCCGGGCTGGCCAATAATTGGGGCGCAAGAGACATCCCGTCGCGAAATGGTAGTCACTTTCCGCAAATTGTTGGCGGAGCTGGTGCGCCTCGCGATCACTCTGAGTATCCGCATATGTACGTAGTGGCCCAACCGCTGAACCATCTGGCGCAATCCCGACCATGGTAGTCGCCATTGTATCGACACCGAAGGCGGTCACAAATTGCACATGCGGCCCGAGTTGCCCAATCACCGCATCAATCACTGCATCACATTGTAAACTTAATTTTTTTATGTCAACTTCCGCAGCACCATGCGCATCACTGACGACATCGATCGGCTGTCGTGATTCGATACCAATAATTTGGCGTGCCCGGGCATCAAAGCATAATAAACGCACCGCGCTGGTACCCACATCGAGGGTGAGCACCAGCGGATAAATAGCATTTTCGATTGCAATTGCCTGCATATTTAGCTCCTACCACGCCAGTGGCAAGTGCCAGCTAACATGTTAATTCGACTTCGGTCGTTCACCCAATGTTACCGTAAATTCTTGGGATTGGTTATCACGTAAGACCGTTAATTTCACGACATCACCAGGTTTATATTGTAACAACACTCCGCGCAACGATGCTTGTTGTCCCAGCTTGATTCCTTCAAAGCTGGTGATAATATCACCAGCCTTCATGCCAACCTTGCCCACCGGTCCACCATCAATCACACTGGTCACCAATGCACCCTGTTTCACGGTCAATTGATTTTGCTTGGCGATGTCGGCATTAATCATGCCATAGGTAATCCCGAGGAATGGGTACAATACTTGGCCGGTGGCGATAATTTGTTCACTCACCCGCCGCATGATATTAGCCGGGATTGCAAAGCCTAATCCCTCAGCTGTTCCCGCGTTGGAATCACCACGCACCACCAACGTGTTGATCCCGATGATTTCACCACGCATATTCAACAACGGGCCACCGCTATTGCCGCGATTGATGGCGGCATCGGTTTGGATGAGTCCTTCAGGGGCACCATCACCTAGATTACGATTCAACGCACTCACAACACCAACCGTGACACTATTTTTGAATTCGCCGAGGGGACTGCCGATTGCGATGACGGTTTCACCTTGGCGCAACGCATCAGAATCCCCAATAGGCAAATACGCTGGTACCATGCCATCCACTTTCACCAATGCGAGATCCATCAAAGGGTCATCGCCTACAAGAGTAGCTGCCCGTTGGGTTCCATCCGAAAAAATCACTTCTAACGAAGCATTCCCTTCAATCACATGATGGTTGGTAATAATGTATCCATCTGGACTGATGATAGCGCCAGACCCACTGCCCGTGCCAGACCCTAATCCCGAGGCACCGCTACTCGTAACATGATTAATCACCGTGACCACCGCAGGTCCTACTTTTGCGACGACACTCGGGACATCCATCGCGGTATCGTTGGCTGGGCTAGCCGCTGTTTGATTTATTTCGGGCTTGCTCGTTGGCAAGACAGGGAGTGTCGGCAAAACTGCTTGGGTTTGCTGTGGTTTGTTTGTCGGAGCTTGTGGCGGTGCAACTACTGTAATCGGATGATTGGCATTATTGCGCTGAATAAAATATAAGGAGGTCCCAGCACCTGCGATTGCCCCGAGTACGGCGCCACCGATCAATGTCAAAATCAATGCCGTGACCATCAAAAATCCGTTGCTACGTCCCATAAAGTATTCTCCCATCAACTACATTGGCGACAGCATCTAATCGTATCTGCTTGGGTTTCACTATCACATAGCAAATTAAACTTTCTGTGAATACTCAATGAGCATCCGATGAAAAATGCTTGTTATCGGTCCGATTTGCAATCATTCCCTGTCTTTGTTTTATCTTATCCAAATAAAACGCCAAAACTGCATGAATTGGATGAAAGAGCATATACTCAAACCTGAACATATGCAGTTATAATATTAAATCAGTAACATTCGACGTTGATGCTACCCTTTGCCATGGCGCAAATACTTCTTGAATGACAATTTGCTACTCACAGAGAGATGCTATGATTCTGGAACAACGTTACGGTGCCGCCCAAGTCGTTATGCGTGTCACAGATGCGCTACTTCTGCGCGCCAATTCAGGTCAAGCTACTTCACCAGATACATTTCGCCGCGAAATATTCCGCACAGGATGGGGGTACATTAGCGAACGACGTGCGGTTGCCTCATTAGTCAATTTAGTCAATACCATGCTCTGGTCACTCGAAGCCTGTGATACTCCTCAAGAGCTGCACACATCGGTAAACGATGTAATCAATAATTTCCGTCATCAACTCAATCAACGCGTGCTTGACACGGCCTTACATAGTTTATCACTCCTCAGTACTTGTCACCATATTCTCACCCACGGGTACAGCACTACCGTTCAATATGCATTGCAACATGCATTGCGAAATGGCCAACGCGTACATGTTACATACGTCACCCCCAATGATTCTGGTGAATCAATCGCTTTGCACGAGCGTATTGCCGCGATTGGATTAAATGTTGATTCTATTCCGATTAGCCAAATCGGTGCGATGATCCAAAAATACGATGCGGTTATTGTTGGTGCGGATACACTTGATGTCCATGGACTCACAAACAAACACGGTACGGCGTTGCTTGCAACGAGTGCCCTGAAACACAACGTGCCTTTTTTTACCTTCTGTACGAGTGAAAAATTCCTCACCAATGCCTTTTATCATGGTCCAATCTCCCCATGGCCATTTAATGATGTACCACAACTTATGACAAGTCCTGATTTGATTCATCGTGACATTACCCCACTCCACGAAATAAGCGGTGTGATTACCGACAGAGGTTCCCTCCCCGGCCCTGCAATCGAAGCTTGGCTTGCCACCGAACAACTTCATCCTTGGCTCAGTGGACGTGGTACACTCTAATTACCACAGCACAGACCCATTACTACCACACCGTTACTCATCATTACTGTATGCATCATGTCGAAATTATGAATGAAAAAACCGTTCCCCTAGCAGATGATTTTGATAATGAAAATCACCTGCTTGACAAATTATTGAACGATACTGCACAACCTGTATCACAAAGTATACCCACGCACGAATCGCGAAGGAATATTTTTGTTCGTCAGAACGAACCTCCCAGTGATTTACATCAACACACTGCAGGGACAGAACCACAAACAAAAAACCCGGCTCCCGGCAACGTACAGCGTGCCGACAGTGCGACTATCAGTACTCCTGTTACAGGGATTCGTGATACCAATTATTTGCGCACAAATGGCGATTTCCCATACGAAAACACAAAAACAAACACGAGTATGCGTCAAGTAAGAACAAATAATGTCAAGGGCACGAACCAAATTCCTCCGACAACACCGCTGATTTCCAACCCAGATGATGATGTGTTTGCCAATCTCGGCGAGGCCCCTTCATTCATTTGGAAAGCCACTTCCCACGTTGTGTGGATAGCGTTGATTATTGCGCTTATCTGGCTAATGGTCAGTATCGCCCAACACCTCATGAATCCCGAACCAATTATTTTGAGTAGCTATTCCCAAAGCACCAATTTACAGTCTGCAGCGAAAGTAATTGGAATTTCATTACCCGACATCCCGCGAACCGACAATACCCAAAAAATCGCAATCCCTGCGGGTGAAAGCAGTGTGCTTGGACCTCCAACAATCACCGCCAAACAAATAGATGAAATTTTACGAGTCCATGGGTCTCCTGCCACCGGGACTGGTCAATATTGGATAGAGGCTGGAGTGGAATTTGGCATAGATCCTGTGTATGCGTTGGCGTTTTTTATGCATGAATCAAACCTTGGTACAAACCCAAATTGGGTTGGGTTGAAGCCAGATGGCAGTACTACGCATAATATTGGCAATATTACTTGTGCAGATTACCCGACATGTTTAGGGAGATTTCGTGATTATCCTGATTGGCAATCGGGGATTCACGATTGGTTTCGGCTTATTTCCGTCGAATACGTGAATGGGTGGGGGGTCGCCACCGTCGAAGGCATCATTCCCCACTATGCCCCTTCGAGCGACCAAAACGATGAACCACTTTATATTGAAAACGTGAAACAGTTTGTCGCCCAATGGCGTCATCCATGACCACGAATTTTCACACTACAAAATCAACACAATCGAACAATAAATCCAGTTTGCAGGGCCGTTCGTATCATAATTAAAGGAAAGTGAAGAAATTAGTTTTTGCACTTTCCCTCCAAAAATCAGATAAAAGAGCCGAAATGTCCACACAACATCAACCATACCAAGTAATCTCGCACGACGGCGATATCGAATTTCGGTTTTATCCCGCAGCTGCATTTGCACGGGTATATGTGCAGGGAGCAAATTTACTGACTGAAGGATTCCGCCATTTAGCCAATTATATATTTGGGGGAAATCAGGCGAATCAATCAATCGCAATGACGATTCCTGTTGTATTAGAGCCAGGAATGGGCAATCAAGAGGGTCATGTTTCATTTTATTTAACAGACAGCAATGCTCCCAAACCGAATTCATCTGACGTGCATATCGCTCATCAATTAGGTCGTTACGCTGCTGCAATTACCGTAAAAGGGGTGGTTCGTCAGGCTTCACTCAATGCAATTGCAGCCCGGCTCCACGCCACACTTACATCCCAAGGCCGAAGCTGCAGCCCAACACCTGAATTCCGTTATTACACCCCGCCGTGGCAACTTTTTGGGCGCCGGAGTGATGTGCTTTTTACATTAAATGATATGCCGGCAATAAATACCACACCATCTGATTAGTGAAGGTCACGATATACATACCACGCCGGACGGTAATAACTCGGTCGCCCATCTGATTGATAACACGCACCGCCCGTACAATCCCCAGCCACAAATGGGATTTTTAGTAACCCCCACTTTTGGGCATTACTGCCCGTAGCCGGGGGGAAGTCTTCATATTTAAACCAAAACACAATTGGTATTTCGTGACTCCCATCCGAAAGCATTCGTGAGGCCAACAAACGATATAAAGCCCCCAAATATGTTGCCTGTATGGTTTCAGTTTGATTTGAATATCCCACGTTATAGCCTATTTCGGTAACCCACACTGGGCGTAACGGGTCACCCGATGTCTCTAATTGTGTGCGTAACCGATTATATGCCTGGGTTTGATTGGTAATCCCAATTTGCGCTAATTCGATTGGATACGAATGATACGCCACGGCATCGAGCGGCCATAGTCCCAAATCACTTTTGGCCTGAGTAAAGGAAGAGCTGTTATACACCGCTGCTAAATATTGCATATCAGTCATGACCAAATGCCCAGCCGCATCGTCGCTCCCACGCGGATGAATCCCACCCAATACAATTGGGGTGCTCGCGCAGTACGTTTGCAGATCGCCATTGCGGCACGCACGAAACAGCGTGGTTGTAAGTTGAGCTACTACTTTAGCAGGTATCGCATTCCCTATCGGTCCGGAACTAGTATAGCGCGGCAGCCGATTTTCTTCATTGAGGACTTCAATAGCACCTATTTTAGATCCGTACCTTTTCACAATTTGCCACGCACGTGCCATCCATACGCGCATATAGTTGTTGTAGTCTGGTCCGTATTTGAGATCAGTGGTGTATGGTCCTAATGCTAAATTATTGGCATTTTCACCCATAATCAAATCGAAATTGAGCAACAGTAACACATTGATGTTGTGTCGCGGGGCGACCGTGTTGATGAAATAATCATAGCGACTAATCGCCGTCAACACTACTGCATCACTCGCTGAATAATTCGCCGGTAAGCGCATGTCGATGCGCACCCAGCGCACCCCAAGTTGACCCATTTCGATTCCCATTTGATCAATGGCTTGCGTATTTAAAATATTGTTATTGACTTCAAAATACGGGTCACGCCCAACCAGCCCCATCATATCTGCAGGCACCAATGTACCTGGAATGCGGGTGGCGGTAGTACTCGGTGTCAATGTTTTAGACATAGTCGCCGTCGCGGTGCGTGTCCGTGTATTGGAGCGCGTCGATGTCAATGTCGACGTTTTGGTACGTGTGCGGGTATCGGTACGTGTGCGGGTGTCGGTACGTGTGCGGGTGTCGGTACGTGTCCGTGTAGCGGTACGTGTGCGGGTGTCGGTACGTGTCCGTGTAGCGGTACGTGTTTTTGACAGCGTTAATGTACGCGACGGAGTTGGTGACAACGTCGGTGTGCGGGTGGTATTCGCGTCAGTATGTTGTGGCATCACCACAAAAAACATACCAATAACAGTAAAAACGACCCAGAATAACCGCAACGCAACGCCTCCATCACCTATCCCTGACGCCTTATACAAAAGACTACCGCATACGCCTTATTGTTCCGGGCGATACCCCACCGCCGCATGCATGCGCTTCATGACGGCCACCCCGATATAGAACGATGCCAAACTACAAAACAAGACGCCCATAAGACACACCAGCACTCGACCCATTTTTTGACGGCCGTCCACTTCTCCAAAGCGCTCCGGGGGGAATGACTCGGCACGCGTAGCGCCTTTCCGCCACGTCATCGCCGTAATTGGACTGTTCGGTAGCCGTTCAAACAGATGCGCAACCGACGCAAAGACAGGCAAATTAGTCCCGCTGATCGGTTGGACACGGATCAACCACGCACCGGTCATTTCAACGCGGCCATTGGCATACACCACGAGCGGGGCATAGGTGGGGAGTTGATTAAGCACCGTCAGCTCCCACCCCGATGCACAATTTGCACAGGTCAATTGTACAAAGCGATGCTGGCCAGCCGCATCTGCCGGATTATTGATGACAATGTGCCCATCGACATGCTCACCCAGCATAAACGGAACTACCAGATTGGGCACATAGGCCGTCGCAATGGGGGCAGGGGTCGCCGTCGCAGCCCCAGTAAATATCAACAAATTCCGATTATTGGTCGGCAACATCAGTTGTTGCACAACCGATGGTAACGGCGAGGATTCAATTATTGTCGCATGTACCGTCAGCGGTAATTCCCACGTTTCACGCACGCTCGTCGCCATCCCGAGATCAACCACCACCGTGCGCGTATCGTCTGCACCAATCACCACCAAGGCTGCTTGGGGTACGATAAGTGGGTCTGTAACTGCTGCGTGCGTTGTCACCATTCCCCATTGCAATGCGACAACCATTGCGCATAACACACCACAATAGCATAAATTCCGCATCACAATTTGATAACCTTTACAAAATTCGTCGCACCGCCCATCGCGATCGGATGGCCACCTACTAACACGACGACACTCCCTGCCGGCAAAATACCTTGGCCAACAATCATCGTCTGGAGGACCTCAGTCAAATCATCTAAGCGGTTGACGGCACGGGCATGATATGCGTCCACGCCCCATACCAATGCTAACCGATTGACAGTGGCAAGTTCTGGTGAAACAGCAATAATCGCCATTTTGGGGCGATGGCGCGACACCAAGCGTGCCGTCAATCCCGACATGGTAAAGGCGATAATTGCCACGGCATTGACTTGGATGGCAATCTGACACGCAGCATGGCTCATTGCATCTGCAGTAATATCTGCCGGTCCTTGAACTGTCGGGAGCGGAGCGCCGCCATCACCACTGCGACCACTCTTTTCACTCACGATGGCGATGCGGTGCATCATTTTCACTGAATCAACTGGCCACGCTCCGGTAGCTGTTTCGCCACTTAACATCACTGCATCGGTACCATCAATAATCGCATTAGCCACATCGCTCGCTTCAGCACGAGTCGGACGCGGGTTGCGGATCATCGAATCGAGCATTTGGGTAGCGGTAATAACCGGCACACCCATAAAGTTCGCTGCCTCAATAATCCGTTTTTGGGCGAGCGGGACTAATTCGGGGGGCATTTCGACGCCCAAATCACCACGGGCCACCATCACTCCATCGCATAGAGAGAGTATCCCATTGAGTTCATCGAGTGCTTCGGGCTTTTCGATTTTAGCAATCACCCCTACCGTCGCGCCTTGTGCCGCAATCGCGGCCCGGATAAGTTCCATATCGGCAGCGCGACGCACAAACGACAACGCCACATAATCGACCCCTTTATTCAACCCAAACGCCAAATCATCGCGATCTTTTTCGGTGAGTGCAGGGATACTCACCGCCACACCAGGCAAATTAATCCCTTGGTTTTGGCTGAGCATTCCACCAGCAATCACCCGTGTTGTCACCGTATCGCCAGCGGATGACAATACAACGAGTTCGAGTAAGCCATCACTAATCAATATCCGGTCACCGACTTTCACATCAAGCGGTAAATGTTGATATGTGGTCGATACACCTTTGACATCACCAATAATCGGGTGGGTTGTAATGGTGAACGTAGCGTCTTGTTCCAAATGGACTGCCTGCGCATTCACCAAGGCGCCGGTGCGGATTTTTGGACCTTGGAGATCTTGCAAAATTGCCACCGACCGATTATTGCGCACCGCTGCTGCCCGAATCGCCAAAATCCGTCGGGCATGTTCGTCATGGGTACCATGCGAAAAATTCAAGCGGGCGACATTCATCCCCGCAGCAATCAAGGCATCGAGTTGGCTATCCGAATCACTCGCTGGTCCGATTGTTGCCACGATACGAGTTCGCCGCACTTCATTTTGCATACTATACCTTCTATCCTATGAGTCAAACCCTAAAAGCGGTGCAAGTTTTGCTTGCATGGCTGGGCCAATCCCTGGCACTGTTCCCAAATCATCCATAGTTGTAAAAGCGCCATGTGCCGTCCGGTATTCGACAATCCGTGCTGCCAATGCTGGCCCAATCCCTGGCAACGCGGTTAATTCTTCAGCACTTGCGTGATTTACCGCTACTTTGGTTGTTGTTGTTTGCGCTGGAATTTGTCTCGTCGCCACACCCACGCGCTCTACTTGGATATGGGCTGCGTCACTTATATGTGCTGCTAAATTGACCGCTGCATAATCAGCATCCGGTTGCAATCCCCCAGCCAACACCACCGCATCTGCAACGCGTGCCGAAGCTGCCAACTTGTAGACTCCCGGTTTGTTCACCGCACCACTAATATACACCACAATGTCGGCAACAGGCGTCAGCGTCACCATTAATTCTGCTGAGCCAGCGACATCCACCGCCAGCACCGCTGGGGTAGGCGCCAACAATGGCGTCGCATTCGTATTTGCAGGCGTTACAATCTGCCATGCGATCAGCATACCACCTAGTCCGATGCACCCCCACGCCATCCAAAGGGCTATTTGCTTTGTGATTGTTGATGACATTTGTACTCCTTTATCAATCGACGGGTATTGCTGTAGATACCGTTTGATTTTGGGGAAAAGGTACGGCGCCATAGGAATACAATTCCGCACGGTTGCAAGCAACCGTGCGGTGGAACGTCTATGCTAGCATTGGCAAACGTATATCCCGAAATTTTGTGCCAGTTAATTATTCGAAGCGACAATCTTTGCGGTCGCTGTTAGTTTGGCTTTGGTCGTCGTCGGTTTGGCTTTGGTCGTCGTCGGTTTGGCTTTGGTCGCCGCAGTCGGTTTGGTCTTTGCCTTCGCTACCGGTTTGGCTTTGGTCGTCGCAGTCGGTTTGGTCTTTGCCTTCGCAGCTGGTTTGGCTTTGGTCGCGGCTGGAGCAGTCCGCGAATTGGTTCGGCGCGGCGGTTTCGCAGCCTCTGCGATGGGATCATAGTTCGCTACTTCAGCCAAATCATTTACCAAATAATCACATTGTGGGTAACGTTGACATCCATAAAATGGTCGACCAAATTTGCCTTTGCGCGCAAGAAGCTCTCCTTGAGTACATTTGGGGCATTGCACACCGGTTGGCTCAGGCGGCGCCGCTGGCTTCCCATCGCGGCCAAGTTTACGCGTGCCTCTACAGGTGGGGTATTGCATACAGGCAAGAAAATTGCCAAAGCGTCCTTTGCGTACGGCCATTGGGCCATTGCAGATATCACAGCTAACATCTGGCATTGCAATAAGATCCCCGGCA
>CALQBW020000023.1 GCA_943328915.2 Singulisphaera sp. GP187
ATCGTCGGCATGCTCTCTGCTTTCTCCTCAGTCCCAACAGCACACAAAAAAATATGTTACCCTCGAATCTGGTCGCAACTGCTGCTGCGCCTTAGAGAGGGCACGTTGGCTTCCATCACTCTGATGCCAAACTAATATGCTGGCGAGTTAGAATAATACCATACACGAGAACCAGTGTCAAATCAGAATTTTCCGATTCCAACGCGCTAAATCACCTTTTTTACTTTGTAATCTCGTTTTGGTAGATTACAATACGATTACAATCAATATATTATGTCAATTAAAATCACGGATTACCTTGCTTTTGGTGTACATGAGCGGTGCCAAACGGGGATATGCTATGATTGCCGTACATCCGTGAGTCTTGCATACCGTTCAGCAAAGGAGTTGTCATGAGCATCGTTGCCCAGACCCGCGCCAACCAATACCACGTCAGTGTCGACGAATATGTGCGCTTTCAAGAGCAAGGCTACCTGGTCGTCAAAGGGTTGGTATCACCGGCCGAAATCGCCGAATTGGTGCGTCATACCGAAAACCTGCGCCAAGGAACGGAAATCATCGAAGGCGTACCACTACCACCCCCGCATCTAACCCCCGAACAACGAGTGCAATATTGGTTGCGAGTGCACATGCTCCACCGCGTATCAGAAATCCACGAGCGCTATTTGCTCCATCCCCGCATCCTCGATGTGCTCGAAGTCTTGATTGGCCCAGACGTGCTTGCCCTGCAAACCATGCTCTTTTTCAAACAACCCGGCCAACCTGGGCAAGGGTATCACCAAGATAGTTATTACATCCCCACATTCCCTGACACATTAATAGGTGCCTGGCTTGCCATTGACCGAGCCGATGAAGAAAACGGCTGTCTGTGGATGACCGTCGGCTCGCAAAACGAGCCAGTATACCCCGACAGCGACGGGCAATCTCCCAATGGCGACCAGTTGATCGCCGACATGCAACCAATTTACGGCGCCAGCAACACTGATGAACGCAAAAATGGTTTGACCAAAATCGCCGGCAAATACGCTGGCCACGAAGTGAAAGTCGAAGCCGACCCCGGCGATGTGGTATTTTTTGGTGGGCATGTGTTGCACCGATCGCACACAAACATCAGCCGCGATCGTTTGCGGCGCTCATTTGTAGCGCACTACTGCAATGCGCGGGCGGCAGTACCGTGGAATCATGGAGCAGAATGGGACGGTGACTTGGCCAATTATTTGCATATTTTGGCAAGGGGCACGACCCATATGCCCCATGCCCAACCGAAGTTTGGCACGCCTTGTGCGGCAAACACGACGCCACCTCCCCGCGATCACCGCTTCCGCGCCATGTCAATGATGCCTAGTGACAGCGGCTTGATGATTCTCACTGCCCATGCCGACGAGCATGACGACGATGAATCTAGCATGATGTAGGGCTAGAGAGAATCCCCCACAGCCCGGCTGAAGCGCCTTGGTTGTGGGGGATTTGCGCGTCACTCGCCAACCCGTAGTTGCTTATTCACTTCATCGCGCCGGATATTTCTTCTAAAGAAAGAAAATAGGGGATGTGTTTGCGCTCATTTGGGGGATATACAAATCGTTTATTAGGCAATAAAGTAAAACTATCCCAATTCATAATCGCAACCGTGTATGGAGGAGGTACGCATGTTAGCCAAGCAACTCCCTGCCGAGCACCCTGCCCCAAACGCCCTCGCACAAATTATCAAACTGGGCGGTATTGCGACATTCCCCGAGGTGTTGACACTTAGCGATGTAGTGACTCGTTGTGGTATCCCAATGGCATGGTTACGCCACCAAATCGCCAATGATGCCTTGCCAGGGAGTTGTTTTGGGGGAGTACTGTTGTGGCGCTGTGCGCGTCAGACGTTTTTTGAATGGGTAAAGGAGCACGCCGATGAACAACAATACCAACTGGCCGGGGCTCAGCGCAGTTATCCACCACACCCTGCGACGTCACGAGCTCGAACCGATTACCACGGCCGCACAACGTTGTCACATTAGCCAGGCACAGCTGTGTGATTGGGCGAGGGAGCACGGCATCCCGTTGCAGGTGAGTCCCCACGGATTTTTGATTGAAACTGCCGCCGTTGATAGCGCCCTCAATAGGCGTTCTCCACAATCGCGGACGAAAAGCAAACGCAAATATCAACAATAAAATTCCCCCGGCGTATCGTTGATACGCCGGGGGAAATTACAGAGTTACTCGACCGATTGGGTTTCACTCGTATCAATACTTTCGGCGAAATTATCGGACGTCACGTCGTCGGGATTAAAGCCCAAGGCACGCAAACGCGCCATGAGCATTTTTTCACGGGCGGCATGATGATCTGCGCGGGCACGTTCTTGCTCGGCGCGCTCGTGTTCTTGGCTGGCCCGTTCGTGGTCTCGTTCATATGACTCTGCAAGTTCGACATAACTCATGAACCGCTGTCCATCGGGACGGTGAAAAGATAATTCGCCTTTTTCGAACACAAAGCGTACGCCGAGTCGGGGGCTTTGCCAGCCGTGCAATGCATCTACTTCTTCGAATTGTTGGCCGTTATGGATCCACCCCAAGGCTTCACCCGCATCAGGATCATACATATAATATTCTTCGACACCGGCACGCTCATAAAACTTCAGCCGGCGACAAATTGTCACCATGCTCATCCCCGGTGCGAAGGCATCAAAGACGACTTGTGGCACGATATTGGCTTCGTCCCATTGGCGATAGGCCGTTCGCTCACCACGGGATACACCGTATGCGACAAACACATCAGGGGTTGCAAACGTCGTGGCAGACGGCGTTGTATACCACGGCACACCGCCTGCAACCAGTACATCGCGACGGGCACTAAACAACGCTTCGAGCCCCCCTTGGAGCGTGACAATCCAACGCAGGCGACGTGTACTTTCACCGGTAATTATTCGTGGAGTCATGTACTTCCTCCTACTTTGTCAATTGTTGGAACGCAAGCATTACGCTTTCTTCGGGGGAAACTTTAATTTGGACATCAACCAATACGCCATCAGGTGCAATCACTACATGGCTGCGGGTTACCCCCATGTATTTTTTGCCATACATACTTTTTTCCGCCCAGACTCCATAGGCTTCACATACGGCATGATCAACGTCTGCGAGCAATGGAAAAGGCAATTCGAATTTGCGTTTGAACGCCACATGCGACTTCACCGAATCGGGGCTGATACCAAAGACGATGGCATCGGCAGCAGTGACTTCAGCATAGCGATCTCGGAATCCACACGATTGCGTTGTACACCCGGGAGTGTCGTCCTTTGGATAAAAATAAATAATCACAGTACGCCCACGGAATGCCGACAATTGCACCGATGTGCCATCATCCGCGTGCAACGTAAAATCAGGGGCGATATCACCAATTTGCAACGCCATCATGAACCTCCTGCATGAACAATAAATCAATCAACCTACCAAACAAATGGGCTATAGTACAATAGACCGAGAATGTTTATCATAGCACATACGTGCTATGATACGGCAGAACTGCAAAATAATCAATACATGTTGATGTCGAAAGTAGAGTGTACTCCCATGCGGTTTGATGTATTGACGCTCTTCCCTGATATGTTTCTCAGTCCTTTTAATACCAGTATCATAAAACGAGCCATCGAAGCAAAAAAGTTAGCTGTCCACGTTCACGACATCCGGAATCATGCCAGTGATCGCCATCGGACATGTGATGACACGCCGTATGGTGGGGGGGCCGGGATGGTCATGAAAACTGCACCGCTCGCCGCATGTATCCGTAGCGTAACCGCAGCCGACGAAACCCCAGCCCACGTGATTTATTTGTCGCCTGATGGTGAGGTTTTTAATCAGGCGATGGTGTTGAAGCTGAGTCAGATTCCGCGAATGCTGTTGATTTGTGGCCATTATGAAGGCATCGACGAGCGCGTACGCACCACGTTTGTGCACCAAGAAATTTCTATTGGCGATTATGTGCTCACCGGTGGCGAGCTCGCGGCAATGGTCGTTATTGATGCGGTGGCACGTTATGTTGATGGAGTCATCAAAGAAGAATCGGTCGCAGAAGAATCGCATAGCGATGGCCTGCTCGAATACCCGCACTATACACGTCCTGCATCCTGGGAAGACCAAGAAATCCCCTCCGTGCTTGCCAGTGGTCATCATGGTGATATTGCTATTTGGCGCAGGCATCAGCGGTTGTTACGGACGTTGCAACGGAGACCAGATTTGCTTGCGAATGCCCCGTTGAGCCCTGCTGATCGCGAGTTTTTGCATACCCATGGCTACAAAAGTACATAATTCTCTGTGTCCTTTGTGTGTTGCACATCGATGATGAAAGAAGACGCTAAGACCACTCGTTTATCCGTTTTAAATATGAGGCTATGATGGAAGTGTGAACATCGACACATCTTGGCGCGTAAATTTCAAAATTGCAGTTCTTTAGATCCCGTTATTTCACGGAATTATGCTCTTTTGGCACGACCATTGTTTGGGAGCTCCACACCTATCCTTTTGATTGTCCGTGCAATTGCATTCTTCGTCTTACCGAGTCGGGCCTCCTTATAAAGCGGTAATTTGGGGTGTATTTTTGACGAATCAGTGACAAAATGCGTTGTTTTGTCATCTGTTTGATAACTTTGAAGCTTGCCACTGCGACACCGCTGACTTATAATAACGATGTAACAGACGTATTGTAGGTGCTGAATAGTGCCTGTTTGTCATCAATCACGTGATTTTTTACAATGAAACAACGTAATTGCATGACACTAGGATGGAGGAACTTTATGTTCAGTGGTAAAAAACTCCAGACCGCGGTCACCATGGTGAGCAACACCAAGCCCGAAACTGTCATCGGGAGCAACACAAGTTTTGTAGGTTCGATCAAGTCCGATGGCAACATGCGAATTGACGGAACTGTAGAAGGTGATGTTGAAGTCCTTGGCAATTTGATTGTCGGCGAAACCGGTCGTGTCATTGCAACCATCAAATCCCAAAACTGCCATGTTTCAGGGGCTGTCCGTGGTGAAATCACAGTTGTTGATCAACTCGAAATTTCACCCACTGGTAAGGTGTGGGGTGACATCATGACTTCCGCCTTGCATATCGAGCCAGGTGGTTTGTTCCGTGGCCAAAGCACCATGTCAGCCAACGCCGACGAACCATTGTTGCTCGAAGCCCCGCGTAACAATCGTGGCGATAAATAACCGTAAGCAGGCAATAAAATGACGCCGCGTCCGCGCACGCGGAGCAGAACCAAACAAGGTATGCGCCAATCTATTTGGCGCATACCATCATTGTTTGGGCAGAAGCGTGTGTCTCCGGCTACATTGATAATATTGGTATTAGGGACGTTTTTCTTATATAGTTTTGTGAATCAATTGATTCGGCAAGCACAGCTCGAACAATTCCGCGCAGAAATTCGTGCAAATGTCGCGCGTCTGAAAAGCGAAAATGCCTCACTCCAACAAAGTGTCGACTTTGTAGAATCAAATGATTATGCCGAGCAAATCGCCCGCGAACAACTCGGTTATGCACGGACCGGTGATACAGTATTGATGCCAACCTTCCCAGATCAAATGGTAACTGGTACGGTGACCACTACAACCAGCAATAGTCTCAAAAAAACTCCTTTGCTTTCGATAATTCCGCCTCCAGCTGTTGCCACTCCTGAGCCAAATTGGATGCGCTGGTGGCATATGTTGCGTGGTGGCACTCAATGAGTACACCGGCGATATCGATTGTAATCGTGAACTGGAACGGGCGACACCTTTTGCCGCAGTGTCTAGCCCACTTACAGGTCGCAGTAGCGCCAACCGATCAGGTAATCGTGGTGGATAATGGTTCGCACGACGGCAGTGTGGAATGGCTCACCTCCAATTTCCCCTGGGTAGAAGTGATTGCATTACCCAACAACCGGGGATTTGCGGGAGGAAATAATGCAGCCCTTGCGCTTTGTCGCCATGATTGGCTATTGCTTATCAACAATGATGCCTTCGTGTCCCCCAATACAATTTTTCAATTACGCCAATTTGCGGCTACCTGCCAACCTGATACCGGAGCAATTGCCCCGACATTATTGTTTGATCATGCGCCAGATTTAGTGGCTTCAAGTGGGATTGTGCTTCGCTGTGATGGGGTTGCGATTGATCGTGACATGACTCGGCCCCTCGCTGATATCCCAACCAACCCGCAGGCCATCGCAGGCGCCAGTGGTGGCGCAGTGTTGTTGCGAAGGGCAATGATTGACGATATTGGTTTTTTTGCAGATGATTTTTTTAATTATCTCGAAGATGTCGATTTGGCGTGGCGGGCGCTCTTGCGAGGGTGGCAAAGTTTCCACCTACCCACCGCACTTTTCCGCCATGTCTATTCGGCCACCAGCGGACAAGGTTCACCGTTCAAACAACGATTACTCGGGCGAAATCGCTGGCGCACCCTCATCCGGTGTCTGCCAACTGAATTGTGGTGGCGTTACTTCCCTGCAATTATCAGCTACGACATTGTCGCAAGTATTGCCCTCGCATTGAGCGGCAAGTGGGCCGGTATCGCAGGTCGCCTGAGTATCATTGCGGACTTTGCAACGCTTATGAGCCAACGCCACACAATTCAATCACGGCGGACGGCGACAATCGATGAACTGAGCGCCTGGTTGCGCCCGGCACCCTGGCCTTGGCAAGAATACCGCGAAATAACGCACCTCGCGACGATTATGGCACAACGCCCCCAAAACCAAAGTAAGGAGTAATCAATGTTAACGTTTCGGACATTTTGGGCAGGATGCAAAGACTATTTTGAAGAATTATTCCTCAATATCTTTATGAATGTCATGTGGTGCTTGATTGCACTCCCCCTACCTATTTTGCTGTATGGCAACTTCAATGCGAAATACTATGTCGGCACAATCATTCTGGCCATACTCGCCCCACTACCACTTGCCATCGCAAACGGTGGCTTGGCTCACTTGGCGCGGAGGATTGCCGATGGTCGTGCGGTAAGTATTCGCAACGTATGGGATAGCCTCTGGATCAATTTCCGCAAGCGAATTGTGCTGCATTATGTATGGGTGATTGTTTTCTATACCTGTATCTTTAATATGTGGTTTTATAGTAATACCCCATCAATGCCCCTGGCGTTGACCATTTTATTTTTTGATTTATCAATTCTTTGGCTCGGGTACCTGGCTTTCTTGCTCCCGCTGAGCGAACTCCAACCCGAAGTTGCGCTCAGTGTCACGATGCGGAATGCCGCAGGGTTGATGTTTACCATTGCGGGATCTTCGTTGATTATGATTCTGATTGCGTCTGTGTTGTTGGTCGCAGCATCTCTGGTTATTATTTTGCAACTCCTCTTAATGGCTACACTTTTGACATTTTGGGGCACTCGGCTTACCGATGCAGCAATTAAGGTTATCAAAGCGCGCCAAGACCAAAGTATTCAATCAACGGAAAATACCGAAAATCGTGCCCCGAACGGCCAGATACGCCCGAAGTAATCTTTCCCTGCAAAGCCCGTTCTGGTGGAATCACCGGAACGGGCCATTTTTTGCAGTTTGGAGCGCGTATTTCCTTGATTTCGCACAAAGAACTATTTCAAAGACCATTACCCACGCAATGATACACCGCCATCAACGGGTAATATTACCCCCGTAATAAATGGAGCTGCGGCCAAAAAGAGCACTGCTTCAGCGATATCTTGCGCTGAACCATGGGTTTGCAAGGGAATGTGCTGGGTCGCTTGGCGAATGCGTTCGGTATCCCATTCGGTGGGAAGCAATGCCAAGCCCGGCGCCACGCCAGTGACCCGCACTGCCGGTGCGAGTTCTTTGGCGAGGGCCATCGTCATCGTGACGAGTGCACCTTTACTCGCAAGATACGGCGTATAGTTGCGCCACGGGCGATAGACGCCTGCATCACAGATATTGACAACGGCACCACATGTCTCTGTCAACATAGGGGTTGCGTGTTGAATGGCGGCAAATGCAGCTACCACATTGACGGTCAGTAAATCTTGCCAATCGGCAGCCGTGACTTGCCCGATCGGCGTCGATCGCCAAATTCCGGCATTGTTTACCAACACATCGAGGGTGCCAAAATGAGCAATGGTGGCATCGATAAACGATTCAGGCGCATTGGGTTGTGTCAAATCACCGTGCCATGCCCAAACCTGCGCACCTGCGGTGGTTAATTCGGCCACCAATGCGTGCGCCGCTGGCTGTGATTGAAAATATTGCAGCGCAACACGCATCCCTGCTTGTGCGGCGAGGCGCACAATGGCGGCACCCAGGCGCTGGCCCCCTCCCGTCACTGCAATTACTTTGCCGTGTAAGCGCGAAATACTAAGCATGAAGACTCCTATCACATCAAAGGTGCCACTCGTAGTCGGGCAGTAAGCCCATTGTTACGGTATCATTAACCGTGGCAGGATTAGCCAACGAACGTCTACAGGGTAGGTATAAATTATCGTTGCGTCAGTACAATACCAACAGCAAACAGATTGTGAGGATACGATGTCGATACATGCTTTTCTATTTGATTTTGACGGGACTATTTTGGATACCGAATCACAAGATTTCATTGTGGTGAGTGCAATGTGGCATGACCACGGTGTCACCCTCGATCTAGCCGAATGGCGCAAAGGATTGGGGACCGTTGGTGGTTTTGATCCTTATGATGCACTGGAGATTGCAATCAATCGTCCGGTAGACCGCATTCATTGGCGTCCGCTCAATCACACGCGGTATTTGGAGCATTGCATGACATTATCACTCCGCCCGGGAGTGGTAGAATTGCTCGATTATGCCGATGCCCATCACATCACCCTTGCCGTTGGCTCGAGTGGCGACCGTGCCTGGGTCACCAAATGGTTAACTCATCACAACCTAATCCACCGCTTCGCGACGGTTGTCACCCGTGACGATGTATCGCAAGTCAAACCGTCACCAGAGATTTTTTTGCTGGCCGCCCAAAACATCGCTGTCGCCCCGGCTCAATGCCTCGTCTTCGAAGATTCTGCGCACGGGGCCACCGCAGCTGCTCGCGCTGGTATGCGCTGTGTGGCGGTACCTATTCCCGCATTACTCGATGCGTGGATGCCACCAGTGACCGTACGGCTCAGGAGTCTTATCGAAGTGACGCCGGCAGAGTTGCTGGCAGAGGTGCGCGGCCAAGCACCGTCAGCACCCCACTCCATGTAAAAATAATTCCACAAGAGTGCGACTCAGCGTAGGGACATCATGACCACGTGATTGCGTCAACGAAAAAGGGTAGAGTAAGCCGAGCAATGCCCAAGTTGCCGCTTGCACATCCATAGTCCGGATTTGGCCACTTGTTTGACCAGCTCGTAGGACTGCACGGATACATTCGATGAATTCACGCTCGTAGCGTAACCCAAATTGTTTGCGTTGGGCTTCACCCAAATGTTGTAATTCAAACATGGCCAGACGCATGGCAGCTCGTTGCACTGCATCGAGCCCCAACAACCCCTGCACCATGGCGATGAGTTGTTGCTCGGTATTGGTGTGGGCGTTGGCGCCGGCTTGCATGATGAAAATCAATTGCGTGAGCGAATGCTCCATAATGGCAAGTAATAGCGCTTCTTTGTCAGCAAAATAATAATAAATTGCCGCCTTGGATGCGCCTACCGCCTCGGCGATTTCACGCATGGAGACGGCATGATAACCTGAGGCGACGAACCGTGTCGCCGCCTCGGTCATGATTTTTTCACGGAGATCGATGGTCATTAGAACCCGCGGAAAAGGGGGCGGACGTTGATACCGCTCCACGGAATCGATGCCATAATAACCACAAAGGCAATAGTGAAAAAAATCGCTGCGGCGCGGTGCTTGGCTTTGTCGTCTGCACCTTTGCGTATTCGCCCTGCGCCAATATGCACTAATGCCACTGAAATCAGCATCATCACTGTATGCTCAACCGCCCAAAATCGGCTGACGTCGTCCTTCATGGCCGCCCCAAAATCACTGAATGCTTTGAGGGTGATGGGGCTCAAGGCACCATACAAAATCAAGCCAATCACCAACTGAATGCTGGTAGTGTTAACAAACCAAGAGGCAAAACGGGCTTTAGTGGCTGTCCACGCCACACCTCCCGACCACCCCTGCCACGCCGTGACAATCGACAATACGGCGGTGATCAACACTGCCCAGCGCGTCCATGAATGAATCGTCAAGAAAATACTATAGGCGTTCATGACTACCTTTCCCTCATTCCAAACCATTTCGTCATCGCTATTATAAGCGGAATATGTTACGTCGCCGCTGATTCTAGTGCGGTTTAAATGTGGGGGTGTAACCAGATCCCCGTACCTAATAATACTAGCATCACCACAGCCGTCACCAACATCGCCAACGCATATCCCGCAGTCGTGTCGGTTTGGTTCATTGCGACGGCTGCCATCATGGCAGCAGCAATCATCTGCCCATCACTAATCACAATGGTCAAAATCGCTTGGGCCGGCGCGCGCTGGCTCGGCTCGGTCTCGCCGAGCATCATATAGCCCAACGACGCCCCCAGTAGCACCGCAATCCCAAAGCCAAACAACACCGAAAACATAGTACACGGTGCGGTTGCGGGGCATCACTCCCAACACCACCAACCGTGCTGCCATCAACGCCACGCCACCGAGCACAACTGGCTTGGTACTTGTTTATCGAGCAGTCGGCGCGACAACGGCGATGCCACTGCCATCGCAAGCACCAACGCGATCAATTGGCAGCTGGCGGTTGATTCTTTCAAGCGCTGTGCGCTGACAAGCAGCGATGGCAAGTACAACGTCACTGCCTCGGCCAGCCCGCCCCAAAAGCAAATGCTAAAATCAAGATGACCTGGCAGAGGCAAACAACGCCATTAAGACCACCGGTCGACAGCGAGCCCTTCAACCCAGACAAAAACCGGCAACAGCACAATCACCGCCGCAACCATGCAAACCATGGCAGTACTCAGGCACCAACATGTGTGACGAGGTCCCCCACTCCTTGGAGCGTCAATGCACTCAAAATCAAAATCGTACATAGCATGATGCACCCCATCCAATCAAACGCCCCACTACTATTGCCACTACCGGTAGGTAATACGCGCACGCCTAAAATGACAATCAAGAGCATGATGGGTACATTGACCCCAAAGAGCCATTGCCAGCCAAACAACAACAACACCCACCGATGATGGGACCAATCAAAAAGGCAATCCCAAATACCGCGCCAATCATACCCAATGCCCTCCCACGTTGTTCGACGGGGAAGACATCACCTACCACCGCACGTGCAACCGGGAATATCCCACCCGCACCAAAGCATTGGATGGCGCGCCCAATTAGCAACATCGTGCCATCATTAGCAGTTGCCACGATAATCGAACCAATCCCAAACAACACGACACTCACCAAAAAACTGTAGCGCCGCTAAAGCGAACAAACGCCTTGGCTAATAACAGTGACGAAACTAAATTCGCGACTATGTATATCCGAAAAATCCACGACGCGTCGCCACTTCCATACCAAACGATGTACAAATTGCAGGTAATGCGGGGCCTGTCACGGCGATGTCGAGTGCTGCCATCATGACTACCATACACAATGCCACAAAAGTCGATTGCATTCACGATCACTCATCGCGTCCTCTGATTCACGTAACTTACCGACCGGTCAATTGATTATGTCAAAGAAAACCCCTGTTACGGCATAGCGTAACAGGGGGCAGCACGTCACATGATGTTGGATTAGCGCATGAGGGCTTCTGGGTTGAGGCCGTGCAAAGCGGGCAGTACAAAGCGACCATCTTTGCGGATGAGGACACCATCAAACCAGATTTCGCCACCACCCACGGCTGGATCTTGACGGCAGACAATATCCCAGTGGATTTGACTATTGTTGCCGTTGGAGGCTTCTTTGTAGCATTGGCCGGGGGTCAAATGGAACGATCCAGAGATTTTTTCGTCAAACAACGTATCTCGCATCGGGTTCGTGATATAGGGATTGACACCCAGCGACCATTCACCCAAATAGCGACCACCGACATCAACATCGAGGATTTCGTTAAGCTTGGGCGTATTTGCTCCAGCTTGGGCATCGACGATTTTGCCTTTGCTGAATTCAAAGCGCACATTGGTAAACAGCGTCCCACGATAGAGGGACTCACAATTATACGAAACGACCCCTTCGACCGAATCAATCACCGGACAGGTATAGATCTCGCCATCGGGGATATTGCGCTCGCCAAAACACGGCACGACACCTATGCCTTTGATACTAAAGCGCAAATCGGTGCCAGGACCTTTGATGTGCACTTTTTCGGTTTGGAGCATCAATTCTTTGAGGGGCTCCATGGCTTTTTGCATGGCCACATAATCAACACCACTACAGACATTAAAGTAAAAATCTTCGAAGGCCTCGGTGCTCATCCCAGCGGATTGGGCCATCGAAGGCGTCGGCCAGCGTAACACCACCCATTTGGTATGGGGGACACGCACGGCAGAATGAACGTGGTTCCACCAGTGTTTTTCGTAGAGATCCATGCGTTCACGGGGGACATCGCCCATTTCGGTGGTATTGTGGGAGCCACGCATCCCCACATAGCACTGCACCGCTTCCATGCGAGCGCGTTCGACGGCACCAATGATTTGCATTTGTTCGGCAGTTGCGACTTGGTAAAGCGCCCTCAGCACGGGTTGGCTATAGGTACTAACGAGGGGGTGGCCACCGGCTTCTGCAACAGCGCGAATCAAGGCGACGGTCATTTCGGTGGGGATGTCGAAGCTTTCGATCAATACTTTTTCGTCGCGGGCGACACGCATCGAATGCTGCACCAACAATTGTGCCAATTTGGCAATCCGGGGATCTTGCATAACGGCATCCTTTTTTTGCAAAATGAATCATGGCGCTATTGTAACACTACGCAATTTCTTGCCCTACGAAGTCGGAAGCATACACGAAGTGTGAAGCGTAAAGTCGGAAGCAAGAAGTGAAAGGGAAGGAGAGTAGTGACGCGGACTAAGCGTCACTACTTTCCGTGTGTCCTATTCTTCATAGGCAGATATTCACATGCAGATTGACATTTTTTTTATAAATTATATAATTTTGTGTAACCGCTACAAATAGAGATAACTGGTACAACATGAGTGACATGGTATTTACCATTACGGACAACGTATTGAACCATTTGCGCACGCGGATATTGAACGGCACGATTGCACCAGGGGAGCGGATTGATCAGGCAGAAGTATCGCGGCAATTCGGAGTCAGTCTGGTACCTGTGCGTGAAGCATTAGCCCGCTTGCAATCGAGTGGATTAGTACATATCGTGCCGCATCGGGGTGTATTTGTAGAGCCAATTTCGCTAAGCGAAATGATCGACATTTATTACATGCGCGAAGTCCTCGAAGAGCAAGCAGCCCAACTAGCGGTCAAAAACATGACTGATGAGACAATAAGCGCGTTGGAGTCATTGATTAGCCAAATCGACATTGACATTGGCAATCATACACCCGATGTGTTTTTACAACACACACGTGAATTCCATTTTACGCTCTATCATGCCACGCAACGGCGCAATCTCATCCGCATCATCCAACAATTGTGGGATCAAAGCGATCGCTACCGGCGGCTCCAGATTGATTTGATTCCCGCGCGCTACCAAGAATCACAATTCGAAAACAGCGCCATGCTGGCTGCTTGCCGGCGGCGCGACGGCGATTCGCTCGCACTGATGGTACGCTACCGCATTCATCAAACTACTGCCGGGTTACGGGAACGCCTCGAATTAGATAATGCGGGCGGCGCAATCCCCACATAGATCAACCGACACCAACAACCGAGTAATCTACAAAGAGGGAGCACCATGACCACAACACTCCGTGGTATTGCCTGGAATCACACTCGCGGGTACCTACCCATGGTGGCAACCGCCCAACGCTTCCAAGAACTCTATCCCGATGTGGAAATCATTTGGGAAAAACGGTCGCTCCAAGCCTTTGCGGATCAACCCATCCAAGTACTGGCCCAAACCTTTGATTTACTGGTGATCGACCACCCGTTTGTGGGCTTTGCGGCCCATCACCCCGTGCTTGTAGCACTCGAACAGCACCTCGATCCTGCCTACCTCGCAGATCAAGCGGCCCACAGCGTTGGGGCATCGTATCCCAGCTACTGGTACAACGATCATTTATGGGCATTGCCGATAGATGCCGCCACTCCGGTGAGTGCGTGGCGTGCTGATTTACTGGCAACACCACCACAAAGCTGGCAAGAATTACTCGTGCTCGCACGCCAAGGCCAAGTCGCCGTGCCGGCCATCCCCATTGATAGTTTGATGAACATGTATATGCTCTGTATTGCCCTTGGCGAAGAGCCATTCCAACGCACCGACATGATGGTCAGCGAGACAATCGGTGCTCAAGCACTGATGCACTTACGCGAACTGGTCAGCGCCTGCGACCCCATCTGCTTGACCAGCAACCCGATTGCCACCTACGAAGCGCTGGCACGGGGGGATGCGGCCTATTGTCCCTTTGCGTATGGTTACGCCAACTATGCCCGTGCCAGCTATGCCGCACACACCCTGACGTTTGGCAATTTGGTCCATTGGGACGATGGCCGCCAGCTGCGATCGACTTTGGGAGGGACGGGGTTGGCGATTTCGCAGCGGTGCCAACACATCGACATTGCGGTTGCATACGCCCGCATGGTGTCAAATCCCATCTGCCAGTCAAATTTATATTTTACCAGCGGGGGACAACCAGGCCATCGTGGGGCGTGGGAAGCAACGGCAGTTAATCAGCAATGCAATGATTTTTTTGTCAATACCCTCCACACCCTCGATGATGCGTATCTGCGACCACGCTACAACGGTTATCTGCACTTCCAAGACGAAGCTGGCCCGATTGTACACGCGTACCTGCGCCACGGCGGCGATGTAACGCCCTATGTCCAACAAATCAATGCACTATATGGCACATCACGCCAAGCGTGATGATAGGGAGGTCTGCATGTTGCCACTCGATGGATTAGTTGTCCTCGACATGAGTCAGTTTTTGGCGGGGCCATCGTGTGCGTTGCGCTTGGCCGATTTGGGGGCAAGGGTCATCAAAATCGAACGCCCGCAAGGGGGGGATTTGGGACGCCAACTCTATATTAGCAATCTGGCACTGGACGGCGATAGTACGTTGTTTCATTCCATTAATCGCAACAAAGAAAGTTTCGCCGCAGACTTCAAAAACCCCCACGACCACGCCGCCGTGCTCGCGCTCATCCGCCACGCCGATGTCATCATCCAAAACTTTCGGCCGGGGGTCATCCAACGCCTAGGGCTCGATTACGCCAGCGTAGTCACCATTAATCCGCGAATCGTCTATGGCTCTATCACGGGCTACGGCACCGCGGGACCCTGGAAGGACAAACCCGGGCAAGATCTACTCGTGCAATCATTGTCGGGCTTGACGTGGCTCAACGGCAATGCCGATCAACCACCCACGCCATTTGGCTTGGCCGTGGCTGATTTGATGACCGGAGCCCATTTGGCGCAGGGGATTTTGGCCTGCTTGGTACGCCGAGGCATCAAAGGCATCGGTGGGCATGTCGAAGTGAGTTTGCTCGAATCGGTGCTCGACTTGCAATTTGAAGTGCTCACCACCCACCTCAATGATGGCGGCAAGGACCCACACCGCAGTAGCATCAACAATGCCCACGCTTACCTCGGGGCACCCTACGGCATCTATGCCACTGCAGACGGTTACCTCGCATTAGCGATGGGCTCGATTATCACCCTTGGGCAATTACTCGAATGCCCAGCGTTAAGCCAATTTGCGGATCCACAAACGTGGTTTAGCCAACGCGATACCATTAAATCGATCCTAGTTGCCCACCTCCGTACCCGCCCCACGACGGACTGGTTGGCCCGACTCGAACCGGCTGATTATTGGTGCGCCGATGTGCTCACTTGGCGGCAATTGCTCGACCACGATGCCTTCAAAGTCCTCGACATGGTACAAACCGTGCAACGCCCCAACGGCGCCCAATTGCAAACCACGCGCTGCCCCATCCGCATCGATGGGCAACTCCTCACCACCACCAAAGGGGCGCCGACTATTGGGGCCGACAACGCCACGATTCGGCATGATTTTGATTTACCCAACCTAAAGGAAGAGTGACATGATTATTCCCCGGTTTTTTGACGATTATATCATCGACGAACAACGGGTTTCGTTTGGGCGAACCATCACCGAAAGTGACATCGTCACCCATGCCGGCCAAACCGGCGACTTCTACCCCCACCATATGGACGCTGAATGGTGCAAAACCCAGCCGTTCGGGCAACGCATCGCCCATGGTACCTTGATATTTAGTGTGGCAGTCGGGTTGACGGCAGGGGCGATCAATCCCCACGCCATGTCGTATGGCTACGACCGGCTGCGATTTGTCAAACCGGTGTTTATTAATGACACAATTACCGTTACCGCGACAATTAGCGAAAAACGTGCCCATGCCAAACGTACAGACGTCGGCGTGTTAGTTGAACAAATCAGCGTGCGCAACCAGCAGAATGAGGTCGTATTGGCGTGCGAACACCTCTATTTGGTGACCAAATAACCGTGAATGATATATTTTATAAAATAATCAGTGAAAAGTATTGACAAATTCTTTCAGTCGGACTAATATAAGTAAGTAAAATGTAAATTCAACTAAATATATATATATATCAATCAATCGCGGGTAAAAGAGGATTCTGTATGACACAACGCAACGTTGCGTTTGGACTAACCTATAAACCACAGCTTCCCCCACGCCATGATTACGGCATTGGGATTATTGGCTGTGGCGGAATTATGAATTACGCCCATCTTCCCGCATACAAGGCACATCGGCTCAACATCATCGGGTGCTACGATGTGAATCCGACGGCCATGCACGAGACGGCTCAGCGCCACGGGATTGCTACGACGTACCCCGATATCGCGACATTACTCGTCGACCCGCGGATTGAGATTGTCGACATCGCCGTCCCAGCATGGGAACAACGAGCGATTGCCGAGCAGGTACTGGCGGCTGGCAAGCATATTTTGTGCCAGAAACCACTGGCCGAGACGCTCGACGATGCCCGGGCGATTGTGGCGGCAGGCGTGGCAGCCGGGCGGCATGTGGCGGTAAATCAACAAATGCGTTGGAGTGCAGGGATTGCCGCCAGCAAAGATTTGATTGCCCGAGGGTATATCGGTGAGCCTACTGACGCCCAGATTCAGGTGTCGACCCGCACGCCGTGGCACATGTGGCCGTGGTTGCGTGATTCGGCGCATCTCGATGTGATGTATCACAGTATCCATTACCTCGATAGTTTGCGCTATTTGTTTGGGGATCCAGCGTTGATTACCAGCAGGCATAGTCAATACCCAGGCCAAGCCGAGCGCGCCGAAACCAAAACGGTCACCGTGCTTGATTATGCGTCGCAACTGCAGGTAGTGGTGATGGTCAACCATCACGATGACTCGCAAGACATCTATGCCACCTATCGGTTTTTGGGGAGCAAAGGTATTATCAAGGGGACGATTGGTTTACTCTACAACTACCCTACAGGTCAGCCTGACACGTTGGCGATTGGGCTGCATGGGCAACCGTTGGTGGCCATCCCGCTCGAGGGATTATGGATCCCCGATGCGTTCATTGGGCCGATGGCATCATTGATGGATGCGATTCAACATGGTCATCCCCCCATTACAAGTGGGGTAGACAATATCGGCACCTTACAGCTTGTGCATGGAGCGTATGCGTCGGCACAGCGTGGTGTGAGTATCAACCCGCACGATTTATAAAAAGGTGTAACGACTCGACATCGATTCCGTGGAAACGCCACAGCGATTACTCTCGGTGAACAGGGGCTTCTCATTCGATATGGTATCTACTGAGCGATGTTGCTCAGCAGCATATATGCAATGGATGTTTTTCTATCACAAAGGAGTGTAAATCATGGGGAAACACGAAGAAGCGTTGGCGCAGGAATTACAACGCAAGGGATTTAGTCGCCGTGACGTCTTGCGCATTGGCTTACGCCTTGGGCTTGGCGCAGCCAGCATGGGAATGCTACTCGCGGCCTGTGGCAAAACGGCGAGTACCGAACCGACCAAGGAAGCAGATGCCGGTGGTGCCGCAGCCGAGCCAACCTCGGAAAGCATCTTTGACATCACCGCTGGGGACACCGGTGCATGGCCCAAGAGCGCCGTTGCCGAACCAGGCGACAAAGTCGAAATCAGTGTGGGACACACGTGGGATGCCGTATTCTTTGAGCGGCAGCTGCAGTTTGACAAATTGTTTATGCAACGCCATCCCAACATCACCGTCAAAGCCGAAAACACCCCTTGGGGCGAATATCGCCAAAAATACACCGCCGCAGCCGCGGGTAATGCGATGCCAGACGTCCTCTACACCCAGTTCTCATGGGCCCAAGAAACCATCCGCAGTGGCTTGTACATTGCATTGGATGACTATATCGCCAAAGAGAAAGACTTCAACCTCGCTGATTTCACCAAGCCATCAATGGTTTCGTACCAGTACGACGGCAAGCTTTGGGGGATCCCGTACGATGAGGGACCGGGCAACCTGTATTACAACAAAGAGTTGTTTGATGCAGCCGGCGAAGCCTACCCCGATGATTCATGGGATCTCGAGAAGTTAAAGGCTGTAGCCATCAAATTGACAAAGGGTGAAGGCCCCAACAAAATCTTTGGTTTGGGTGAATTGCCCAGCCCAGGTGATTCGTTGATGGCCCCCAACTACTTGTTCCCATTTGGGGCACAATACTTGAGCGAGCCCAAAGAAGACGAGTGCTTGATCAACAAGCCCGATGCCGTCACCGCAATGGAATGGTGGGAAGAATTACGCACCAAAGGGGCAATTCCCAGCCCCGCCGATTTGCAAAATGTGGCGTGGCCATCCTTCCAGTTCGGCAAAATCGCCATGACGTTACAAGGCTCATGGGCGACACCGCCGATTCAAGCCGGTTCAAAGTTCAAGTGGGACATTGCCAAGTGGCCCAAGGGTCCCAAGGCACACACCACCTTCTCTGCCGGTAGTGCCTACATGATTACCCGCGACAGCAAGCATGTCGATGCCGCTTGGCTCTACATGAACGAGTACCTCTCCACCGCTGGTCAGACCTACATGTGGGCCAGCACCGGTCGTGGCAGCCCCTCACGCTTGTCCGCATGGCCAGCCTACCTCGGCTCGAAGTTTGCTCCCGCTGGCGCCAAAAACGTCGAAGAAGCCATGAGCCAAGGGATTGGCACCCACGACATCATCGACCAACCCACCGGCCCCCGGGTGACCCAAGCCGCTGGTCCCATCTGGGACTTAGTCGTCGCCGGTCAAAAGAGCGTCAAAGATGCCTTGAATGAGATCTTTGCAGCCGTAGACCCGATTATCGCCGAAAACCGCAAGTAACTGTTCTGTGCGCGTCTGTTGGTTGGGAAACTAGCCAACAGACGCACATTTATGTCGCAAATGACCATTTTTTACCACACCATGCGGAGGATGTGCTATGACCAATGCGCAACCCACCCCCATTCCCACGCCCCCCAACGGAAAACCTAAAATTGGAGGCATGGCCCGCAAAGAAGAACGCTCTTTTTATTTGTTTATTTTGCCGTGGATTATTGGATTTCTGCTCTTTGATGCTGGTGCAATCATTGCATCATTTGGCATCAGTTTCACCAATTGGTCGGCACTCAGTGCCCCAGCCTATGTGGGAACCCTCAATTACAGTCGCTTAATTGCCGATCAGGTTTTTTATAAAGCGATGGGGAATTCGCTCTACTATGGACTCGGTAGTGTCGGACTAGGCACCATTGTTTCGTTTTTGTTGGCCTTGTTGCTGAATCAAAACGTCTGGGGCATGTCATTATTTCGCACGATTTTTTATTTACCATCGGTGGTCAGTGGGATTGCGGTGGCGATTTTGTGGATTATGATTCTCCACCAAGATTTCGGGTTGATTAATTCGTTTTTGGCATGGTTTGGCATCAAAGGTCCGGGCTGGTTGGTACAACCGCAGTGGGCCATGCCGTCATTGATTTTGATGAGTTTGTGGAGCGCCGGTGGGTCAATGGTCATTTATTTGGCCGGGCTCCAAAGCGTCCCCACCCATTTATATGAAGCCGCCGAAATAGACGGCGCTGACACCTTCCAGAAATTTTGGACGGTCACGGTGCCGATGATGTCGCCAGTTATTTTGTACAACCTGATTGTCGGATTTATTGCCTCTATCCAAGGCTTTGTGACAGTCTATGTGATGACCAATGGTGGTCCAGCCAATGCAACCTTGGTGTATGGATTGTATATTTACCGCACGGCGTTTATCAACTTCCAAATGGGCTACGCCTCTGCACTTGCGTGGGTATTGTTGGTGGTGATTATTTTGATTACGGTGGTGCAATTTATCGTGGCACGCTACTGGGTTTATTACGAAGGCGACTTGAAATCATAAAAGGTGGCGCTATGCAAACACCCGTGGTTTATCACAAACGACAATTAGGTATTCGTGGCAGGGCGATTGCCACTACAGTAATCACCTATGTCTTGTTACTGGGGTTGTCGATTAGTTTTGTTTTGCCGTTTTTGTGGATGGTGTCGACATCGCTTAAATTGTCCCAAGATGTATTCACCTACCCACCCTCATTTTTTCCCAATAGCTTTGAATGGACCAATTACCCCAAAGGATGGCGGGTATTGCCGTTCAACACCTTCCTCGTCAATTCGCTAATCGTCACGTTATCCAATGTGGCAGGAAACGTGTTGTCGTGCTCACTGGTTGCCTTTGGTTTCGCTCGTTTGCAAGGGCGTGGGCGTAATTTTTTATTTTTGCTGTTGCTGGCTACCTTGATGATTCCCCGTGAAGTCACTATCATTCCACGTTTTTTGATGTTTAGTGCGGCAGGCCTGACCAACACCCTCTGGCCACTGGTGTTGCCGGCGTGGTTTGGTTATGCCTTTTTTATTTTCTTATTACGCCAGTTTTTCATGGGAATCCCCATCGACCTCGATCATTCTGCACGCATCGATGGTGCCAATAATTGGCAGATTTTAACCCAAATAATTTTGCCACTGTCGCAACCTGCCCTAGCGAGTGTGGCGATTTTTGCCTTCATTGGCAATTGGAGTAATTTGCTCGACCCACTGATTTACCTACGTTCGACCGAATTATATACGTTGGCACTGGGGCTCAACTTGTTCCGTGGCCAAAACTTCACCCAATTTAATTTGCTAATGGCGGTGTCGATTATTACCCTTATCCCGGTATTGCTGATGTTCTTCTTTTCACAAAAACTGTTTGTGCAAGGGGTATCATTGACCGGTATGGGCGGTCGCTAGCAAACAAACGGTGGAAAGGAAATCCCTATGCGTACGTTATCTATCAAATATCGTTCGTTTGACGGGTTTGAACGAGCACTCAGCCAACAAATTGCCCACTTCACTCAATTGCATCCCGATGTCACGATTACGAGTAGCCACGCCGGTCCCGAAGAACTCTATGCCGAAATGGTCACGGATGGCGGGGTGCATAGTGGTGAATACGACATTATGTTGATTCTCACGGACTGGCTGCCCGAACTACAAACCCGCCGCGGATTGATTTGTCTCGACGAATTCATTACAACTGCCCCACCGGCCGATTGGCCGACGGGGTGGAGTGAATCGTTACTGGCATTACAACGCGACGCACACGGGCGCGTGTACGGGTTACCGTATCACGACGGTCCCGAGATGTTTCATTACCGTACTGATTTGTTTGATGATGTAGGCGAGCATCAAATGTTCCGCGCCAAATATGGGCGGAGCCTGCGGGTGCCACAGACCTGGTCCGAATTCCGCGAAGTGGCGCAGTTTTTTACGCGCCCAAACCAAGGCTTGTATGGAGCGGTGATTGCCGGGCTCAACGATGGCCACAACAACGTCTATGATTTTTTCATTCATTTGTGGAGTCGTGGTGGCAGCTTGTTTGATGCCAACGGCACGCCGTGCTTCAACGATGCAATTGGGGCCGAGGCGTTGCAGTTTTATGTAGATAGTCTGACCACCATGCAGATTACCTCGCCCAAAACCCTCGGCTACGACAGCGTGGCGGCAGGGGTGGCGTATGCGGCTGGCGAAGGGGCCATGATGCTCAATTGGGCCGGGTTCATGTCGGTGGCGCAATTGCCGCCGAGTCGCATCATCAACCAAACCCGCTGTACCATTATCCCACGGGGCGATAGCGCACAAGGACGCCATGCGAGCCTCAATGTCTACTGGGTGCTGGGAATTTGTGCGGGGAGCACAAACCAAGCCCTCGCCTATCAGTTTTTAAAAGAAACCACCACACCGGCCATGGACAAAATCACCTCGTTGGCGGGGGGCAGTGGCGTGCGCAAATCGACGTGGGATGACCCCGAGATCCGCGCCCAATTCCAATACTACGAAGTAATGGAGCACGTACATACGGGGATCGATACGTTGCCGGCGTTACCGCAATACCCAGCCCTCAACGAGATTTTTAGTCAGATGACCTGGGCCGCAGTCCAAGGCACAAAAAGTGTCCAACAAGCCCTCGATGATGCCGCAGCGGCATGTCGCGTGGTATTGGGTATCGCATAACGCATTCGTTTGCGCCAAAGGAGTCGCCGATGCAACCCTACTGGATTGATTCGCATTTTTTTAGCCAACCGCCCCGCCGATTTCGCAAAATCCACCTCGACTTCCACAATTCGCAGCACATCCCGCGGATTGGCGAGCGCTTCGATGCCGATGAGTTTGGCGACACGTTGCTGGCGGGCAACGTCGACGCGGTGGTGGTATTTGCCAAAGACATGCACGGTTATTTTTATTATCCGAGCGAGAGTGGCCCCATGCACCCCGGCTTGGATTTTGATTTGATGGGTGCGCAAATCGCCGCCTGTCGCAAACGCGACATCAAGGTGTATGCTTACTATTGTGTGACCTGGGATCATTATTTGGCCGAACGTCACCCCGAATGGCTGGTCTGGAAGCGCGATCGCACCACCTACCTCCCCAAATTCAACGAAACACCGGGGTGGACGGCGATTTGTCTGATGAACAGCGATTTTGTGCAACAGGTCCTTGCTCATACCCGTGAATTTTTGACCAAATACGACACTGATGGCCCATGGTACGACATGCCGTTCCCGATTGGGGGCGAATGTTATTGCCCCAAATGCTTGGCGCACTTCCATGCCCACGGGCTCGACCCGTTTGATTTGGCCACACAACGCCAGCACAAACAACACTTGCTAACAGACTTCATGAAAAAATGCCACGATGTGGCCCACCAAATCAACCCCAACTATCAAGTCGATCAAAACAACCAAACCAGTATTGGTCTGGGTGAGCGGATTGTGGGCATTGACAACGTCGATATCGAAGCGTTACCGACGGGTGGCTGGGGTTATTTGTACTACCCCACCAATGTGCGCTATGCCCGCACCTTCGGCCAGAGTGTGGTGGGGATGACGGGGCGCTTCCATCGCTCGTGGGCCGATTACGGCGGGCTCAAGCACCCCAATCAGCTGATGAGCGAATTGCCGAGCATTGTGGCGCAGGGAGCGCAAATCTCGATTGGCGACCAGCCACCGCCCCACGGGCGGCTCGACCCGGCGGTCTACCAGAGCATCGGAGTGGGCTACGGCTACATCAAATCGATAGAGCCGTGGTTGCAACGGGCAGCCCCCGTCACCGAAGTAGCCATCGTCGTTGATAATCTGCCCCTGACG
>CALQBW020000024.1 GCA_943328915.2 Singulisphaera sp. GP187
GATTCATTGAGCGTCATTGTATTGTTACTATGCACGATGGCGATGGTATCGCTCGCAACGGCCACACTACTAATATCACTATCGGTGAGTGCCGGGATGGCCCCTAGCCCCCACGCACTATACCCAGCATATGCAGTCAAAGCGCGGTACGTAGGCACGAGGGGAATATTGCCGTATGGTGTTGCCGACGCCGTCGCCGTAATCGTCGGCACGCTCACGATATCTGCAGCCAGTGCCACACTGAAATCGCCACCACCTACTACCATGAACGGATTGAGTAAGGTACTTGGTGCCGTTGTTTGGCCATCGGCATTCAACCCCCACCCTACGACTTGACCATTACTGTTAGCCCCGAGGATATGATAATTGCCCGTACCAATCCTTTGAAAGAGTGCTGTTGGGCTACTGTTTTGCCCAAAACTAGCATCACCAGTCACGATGACATTGCCATTGGCCAATAATTCTACGGTATCACTATTGTTTGCCGCAATATCAACCACGTTGGTGAGGACGGGCAATGTTGTTTGGCCACTGTCGCTGCGGCCCCATGCCACGGCGGTATTGTTGAATAACAACGCCAACGAATGCCAGCCTCCAGCGTTGATTTTGGCGACACCTAGGAGCGGTGGAATAGTGATTTGGCCAAATGTGTTATCTCCCCAACCAACTATTGAGCCGTTTTTACGCAGCGCCAGTACATGCCGCATCCCCGCACTTATCTGGACCACGTCAGTCAAGCTTGGCGGGACACTGCTTTGGCCGTAGGTATTATCTCCCCACGCAATAACGGTGCCGTTTGCCCGTAATGCCAAAGAAAAATTCGCCCCAGCTGCTACCGCCACCACTCGGAATGGGTCGGTCAATTGTCGGACAACCGTCAGACTCCCCGGCACGGTGCGTTGACCGGCATCATTATCACCCCACGCCACCACGACACTATCGCTTCGCAACGCGACAATATGTCCACTCCCTGCAGCGACTTGAATGACAGTATTTTGGGCATTGCTCGGTATGCTACGGATGGCGCTTCGGCCACCCCACACACTGACCTTGCCAATGGTATTGAATTCTTGGGGCAGCCGAATACTCAATTGAGGGATCTGCGTATTGGTTGCTTGCACCGGCGGCGTAATTATCGCTTGTAACACCAAACCCGTACTATGACTCGGGTGCATTCCTAATTGCGTTGCCCGCGCAGGGGTATCGATAGGGGCACTCGAACCGCCAAATGGCATGGCCAGCACGAGCCCACTCCGTTGCTCCAAGGCTATTCCCCACTCTGCCACCGCGAGGTCTTGGACTCCACTCATATTGGGGAAGCGCACACATGGACATCCGGTCGTTGTATTATCGATGCTGGTCGCTGGGGCAACGGGAGTTAAATCTGTGGCCCGATCACCCCACACAATCAAATCTCCATTACTGCGCACTGCACCATACATCATCCCACGCGCAAAAACGGCCGTTACATCGCTGCTGACAAGCGTTGGTATCGCCGGCCCGCCCCATTGATAGAGCGTCCCCGTGCTGTCTAACACGAGAGTACTATCATTCCCCGCTGCCACGGCAACGATGGTTTTACCCGTCAACGCACCCGGAATTGTGCGTTGGCTTGCCACACCCGTCACCACTACCGTGCCATTGGCGCGTAATAATACCGTGTGACGGTCGCCAGCAGCGATTTGGACAACATCGTTCGGTACAGTCGTTGCCGGCGTAATCGTATTCGACGCGGCATCACCCCACAAGACGACTACTCCATTGCCCTTTAGCGCTACACTATGCGATATACCCACGCTGACCTGCACGACATCGGTCAACGTCGTTGGGATGGTCAGTTCCCCTTTGAGGTTTGTCCCCCAGCCGATCACCGTACCGGTCGTGGTAAGAGCGATAGCATGATGTGACCCTACGGCAATTTGGGTTATTTTGCTCGTCACACCCACAGGGAGGTCATGCAACCCTGCAGATGGCACACCCCACGTGGATACTTGGCCACTTTCCGGTAATGATTGGCGCTGAGGGGTAGGTAACGCAATCACTCGATTCCTTATTGCAGCAACCTGAACCACCCCTATGATAATTGAAAGTAAGAACGTTGCGACGACGCCAAATACAATATTTTGTTTCATCATCGTACTCCTTACCGTCCACTACTTGCAGGCTGGGTCGTACTACTGTCTCTACGGAGATACGGGAGATACGTCCGATTAAACGCCAAGTTGTTGGTGAACGTGCCTTGATACACCTGCGGACTCCCACTATTCTCGCTATTCCGCACCGTCAAGGTATAGGTATAGCGCCTGCCCGGAATCAAGCCAGCAAAGACAATTCGGGTCGGCTGCAAAGCCACTGCTGCCGGCACGACGGTCGTGCTTGTCTGGCTCCCCGTCTGATGGGCAGTGATTGTTTGAGCGCGAATGGTCAATGCACTATTGGTCGGATCAGGGTAGGCGAAGTTCAGCGCAATGGCACTCGCACAACAGGCGGTGGTTGTCGTGGTAAAGTTGCTTTCGCCCCACACCCTCACCTGCCCACTTTGCGTGACTGCCGCACTTGAATTTGCCCCAGCAGCAATGTAGACCACATTGGTCAGCCCACCGGGTACCGTCGTTTGCCCCGACGAATTATCTCCCCACGCTACGACCGTACCGTCGTTTTGCAGTGCCAGGGTATGGTCGGCACCCGTAGCAATTTGGGTGACGGGTTTGATGTTCGATGGAATATCCAAATGGTGAAGATCTGGATCATTATCGCCCCATACCAACACTATGCCGTCACTACGCAACGCCACACTAAAGTCGATACCCGCTTGGACTTGGGTGACGCCGTAGCGCGCGGTGGCCGGCGTATACCCCCACGCCGCCGTGCTAGTGGTAGCCGTATCCTGGCAGGTGGCTGTCGCATTACTACAGGTAATCACTTGGCCCGAACGGAGCAACAAGAGGGTATGGTGATACCCTGCATCCATTGCAATCACCTTGCTTGTTTCTATTTGGCCACTGCGGTTCTTAATGGTAACCACAGAATTTGTAACGGTCGGATTTCCATCAGCCTGGCGATATTCTTTGACCGCACCGTTGGTATCGAGTGTGAGCAGATAGTTATCCCATTCAAATTGGTCGGCAATCGAGAATTGCACCACGTTGGTAATGGGAGTCGTTCCCGCGATTTGATTCGACGTACTCAGGTGGTCAGCACGTCCATCCACAGGCCAGGTACGGAGCTTGCCGTCTTGGTCAAGGAAGGCGGCAAAATCGTTGTTCATTTCGAGTTTGGTGATGGTTGCCGCCTGCACAGCAACCGGAATCGCCGCTTGCAACGTGCTATCGACGTTGCCGTTATACGCCCAACCATGCACTGTGGTGGTGTCGGTATAGGTACTGGTGTTGCTATCGAGCGCGATTTGGGCATCAATAGTGGTACCTGCAAATCCAGTATCTACCCGAGTATTGATGGTTTGGACATTGGCGGCGGTACTCCCTGTGACGTTGATATCGTTCAATGAAGGGATTGTTTTTACAGGAATAGTAAAGGCATACACGTTACTTGCACGTTGATTGCCGACCACATCTCGCACCACAAACTGCACCGTATAGCGCCCTGTCGCCAACGCACTCAGTTGGGCCGGGGTCACATTCCAAGAATAAGTCTGGAGGCTTCGTTGTTGTACATAATTGAGACGGAGTTGAGTTGCACTCGTGATAGCCACCGGGCTGAGCGTGTAGGTTGCTACCGTGTTCCCACTGGTGGCACTGGTGACGACAGCTTGCAACGTATCGAGGGTACCCCCATCGCTGACGCTGCCTTGGAAGGCATTGCTACTCCCGCCGGGGAAGATGATGGTATCGTTTTGGGTTACATTCAGACTAGGGGCAACGGTGTCGATGTTCATTAGCGCACTTCGCGAGGCACTGACCTTCCCAACACTATCAATCGCCATGAAGCGGACCCGTCGGGTAATACCGTCTTGACCATTGGTATTGGCTACAAGCGTGCTCCACACGGCTGCTCGATGGCGGGCTGCCCCACTCGTGTGTATCACCATTTGCGCGTTATTGATTGTCCCTGTGGTGCCATTGGTGTTGCGGTCACAGGCCAGCAGCTTCCAAGTTCCGCTCCCTGCTTCGCCACTGAATGTAGCAATGTCACCATCTGGATGCACGCGACGGTAGGCATCGGACAGCCCCGTATTACCAAGTAACGTTGCGGTTGTACTGATGGCATCGTCCGCAAAGGTCACCCGCAAATTACTGGCTGAGCCACGAGTAACCGTCAAGAGTTGCACTCGTGTCCCTGACGGAGATTGCAACCATAAATCAACCTCTTGGGCTGCCGTGTGCGCAATAGTCGTACTGACCGACAGACTATCGACCCGCCCGTCAGCGACATTCGTCACCGCGATGGGGTAAGCAGTATATCCTTCAAAACTGGTGGCATTACACGGTTGAGCGGCAATCGCCGTGCTGGGACTGCTTACGGTGGTAGTGTAAATTGCGGTGGTGGCAATGGCTCCACCAATGGGCGTAATTGACGTACACACCGCCTGTTGATCATCACAGTATTGAATCGATGCCGTCGTAGTGGTGTCGGTGATGAGACCGCCGATACTTATCGTCGACCCACCGACATACGCGGCACTCAAGGCATTGGTCGAATTTGTATCAAATACAAATGTGGGATTGTCACGGTCGACCGTGCTTCGGTACCATGCACTCCACGGACTCATTTGACCATAGGTATCCGCTGCACGTACCCGGTAGCTAATATACGTAGCGGCGCTGGGAACTGTCACCGCACAACTCCAGCGACCGGATACTGCCGCACCACACACACCGGGGGTTGCAACTGCACTCTCACTACTAGAATATTCGAGCGCCACACTCGGCACAGCCGAGTCATCACTGACACTCCCCGACAAACGAATTGCACCTGTCCCTACCACCAACTGTTTGTCGGGCTTTATTTGACGCGGGGCTTGGGTGTCGATGCGTAGTCCGGCGTTCAACCATTCTATTGTCCGCCCAGTGTTCAGCCATTCAAGTGAACCCGTGGTGGTGACTGCCGCTGTATCGACCACACGCACATCGATTTTGGCGACACTACTCGTGTTGATGCGATCAAAGCTGGATGATTGGGCTTTTGTCGGATCAATTTTGGCCGCTAATGGAATCGAACGGGTAGTATTTGCGGGGATGCTGGCGATTTTAACTACTTGGAAGTCTTTGTAGCCAGGTGTTGTGATCGTATGATAACTGTACAAGCCACCATCATAGATTCCATTTGACGTCGTCGCATTGATGGCACCCGTCAGCCAAATCCCTCCATAGGTTTGCACAATCGCATACAGCGGCTTCGAAGGTCGATTGCTCGGGTTTGTGACTGTCAGGGTATAACTCACGGTGGAATTTTTGCCGATCACCGGCGCTTGCTGCGTAACGAGAGTATTCCCCAAGCTACTCATCAAAGCCGCCCCGGCAGTGGCAGTATCTTGGAGTTGGGTCACGGTCATACACCATGGGTCGTTGGGCAACTGACTGCACAATGCGTTGGTCTGGTCTACGGCGCTAGCCATAGCATCGGGGTTGGTATTAGTAAACACATCGGCGACCGCCCGCTGCGTCACCCCATTGGGTGTGCTACTAAGTGATGCGTTGATTTGGGTGGTGTCAGGGTTGCGCATATCTCTGCGCGGGCAGACACCACTGGCAAGTGAAGCCCAGCGATAGCCGTTGATTAACGGCGTAAGCGTGATTTTGTTGCTACTGAGACTGTTCGCCGTGGGGTTGGTGGTGGGGAATGTCACCCATGGCAACAAGTAGTCGGCTTTGCTGGCAAAGGCCACCATCCCAAATGGATTACCTACGGTATACCCGATGGTGCTAAACGGCACCCGAATATCTGTCTGGGCAGTACCAGTGAGCATGCTATAGGTGTAATCAGGCACGACGCTTACGAGGACCCATGCACTGCTTCCTGCATTCCAACGGAAGATTTCCATCGATTTGGCGCTCGACACATGAATCACATAATCTGAGCCTTCAGCTGCTGGGGAAATGCGCGTACCACGGAGCACATCACGCAGACGGCTCTGCCACTGATTGAGCATCCCTGACACACTACTTACCGTGGTCACCCGGCCTGCCATGTCCATCGGCAACGTCACAAACGCATCCCCATTGGTCACACCATCACTATGGACATATTTGCTTGGGCGATACGGTTGGAGGGTGCCACCGGTAGCCGTATCAAGGTAGATAAACAAATCACCTTCCGTATCCCAATCAGTACCTTGCCAATTGATGCGCAACGCTGCGCTATCCCAAGTTGCAAAAAACTTCTGGTCACCGCTGTTGGCACTTGCATTCAGGGCACAGCCTGTTGGACCTGACCAGCCCCGATAGATATCATTGGGGTTTTTGCTAATCTGGGTATAGTCGGGGGTAACCGCACTATCTACATACACTGGCGGGAGTGGGACGAGGTCTTCATTATCTATTTCATCACGAAGCCGCACACCGGCAACCACCCGACTTCCTTCGGGGACGCTCATGGAACTCGTGCGCGTCACCGTGTTTGTATTGGTAATTAGTTGATTGACGGCAATCGTATCGCTAATTGTTTGGTATGTGTACTCCAGCCGTCGCAAACTTATCGCTTTGCGATCGGTAATATTCGTCCATTTCACATGCAAATCAAGATTGTTGGTACGTGTCACCGTGCTATTTGCCGTCAACGCGGTGTAGTTGCCATTGACTTTCGCGCGGATCACGCCACCAATCAACACCGGTGCATCATTATCTACGTCGATAGTTTTGATTTGGACAATTGAGTTTTGGGCGCTGTCTGTGGTGGTAATTTTGAGTGACAGCTGTTGCAGATTTTGATTGAGCAACGCTTCTGGGTAAAACACCTTGATCGCAGTGGTTGTGGCATCTGGGCGACTCATTGATAGCGGGATGCGTGTATTGGTGTCAGTATTAATGATCTGCAAATCAGTCAGATTGCTCATATCATTAATCAACATGCGCGCACTTACCATGCCATCGACCATCCATTTGCGCCCAATCACATCATCGACCAACGTGATTTGCGGGATTACGTTATCTACAAAAAACGAATAAATCGGTGTTTTGACGGTATACGGAGTAATCACATCTCCAGACATTAATGCAGTTATTTGGTTGACTGCCACCGTTTCGTTGTTTGCAATCACGGGAATGGACACACTGATATCATCAATGGTCATCCCGGTAGCGCTCACCGCACCTGGCACCGCGCCAAGCGATACCGTCGCTATGCGAAATCGACCTGGCAGTGCGATCGTCCCAATTGGATTATTTTCAAGTGCAAATGTAAATGTGGTAGTAAGTTCACTGGTTTTCGCTAACACACTCACCATTGCCCACGAATCAGCAACCAGTGTTGTCGTGAAGACACTCGCAGATACCGTGTTGGATGCGGCATGCGCCGTCAAACGATTAGTACTTAGGTCGTAGTCCAACCACAACTTCAGTGCATCAGCATTCTGGCTCTGGATTGTTGCAATCCGCCCGCTGGTCGGCGTAGCGTCAATTTTGAACTTCATACTGAGTAATTTGGCAGTACTGGCTGGCTGCGTCAACTTATAGCCCAGATTGAGCCCATTTGCAGAGCTGGGAAATGCCAACGTGCCGTTGGCGATGGTCGGGCAACTTGTGCAACTACTCTGGATGTCAAATACTTCATCAATCAACGGGAATGCAGTTTCATTGACCGCGGTGCGATAATCGAGTCCTTCATCCACCGTTACCGGGGACGATAACAGCGCAACATCATCGAGTACCATTCCTGTCGGCGCAGAATAGACTCCGTTTGCCCCAAAGAGAATCTTTGCGTTGGCAAAGCGACTCCCCGAAGATGCAGAAAGGGCATCTTGTTGAATGCCATCAACATACAAATTAAACGTCGTCGAGTTATTCATAGCGTTCGCCACCACCGTCAGCTGGTGGAATTGGTCATCTGGCCAGGCAAAACGAGTCGTTGTGGTAATTGTGTCTCGCGCAGTCGCCACGATTTGGTGAGTACTTTGATCATAATCAACCCAAAACGTCAGCGCGGATAGGGCAGTGGGTTGCAGGCTCACAATTCGTCCCGCTGCTGCTGACGCAGGGATTTTTAGCTTCATGCTCAACAATTTCGCAGTCCCGGCAACTTGACTGATATTATGATTCACATCAATCGTGTTGGTTTGCGTAAACGTCAACGTATTGGCGCTGACTGTGGGGCACTTTGGGGTACACGCAAGGCTCGTCACCTGCGGGTGCATCACATCCACCAACGGCAAACTGGTCATTGGGGCATAATATTCGGCAACAGCACTCAACGTATTGTTGTAGGTATTGATGGCACGGATGGTATGTTCCCCTTGGATCAATACCCCTGGAGATTGGGTGGTTTCAATGGCGGGTAATATGCTTGTTTGGTCGGGATTGGTCCAAGCGACTACACCGAGATTGTTATCAATTTGGGTTTGGACAGTACGAACCCCTAATGGTGCCTCGGCATGCAATCCAAAACGCACCGATGTGTTGGTGGTCGAAGTTTTGTAGGCATTTGCGAGATTCACAATTGAAACGTTATTTGCTGCGGGGAATGGATCTGGGTGATAGTCTGTACCTGAACTGCAATTCCCGGCTGCATCGCATAATCGTGTCACAAATCGTCTATCACTCACCACAAATGCGCGTAATTGAGCATTTGATGTGTTATTTGCAAGGGTCAGGATATTATTGTTCTGGGATACGATGCGGAGCATGTTGGGCTGGACAACGGCGGTATCACTCCGCAATGTGGGGGTGATTCCAGTGGTGCTTATCATACTCAAACGTGTTTTTGTTAAATCACTGACGTCCTTGCTGAGGAGCACAAGATCATCATCAATATATGCAGTAATATCGGTAATCCGATATGGCGCCACATCATCATGATCGGTGGGGACCACATGGATATATTCGCCACTACTCAGTAATACGTTGGGAATCACTGCCATATCACTCACAATAGACGTAATCAACGGTACTACAATTAATTTATTGGGTGAGTTATTGTCTACTGCAGCTGCTTCATCATCAACAATCGCAAAGAGTTTTTTATCATCGATGAGTACCCGATTGCTATAGCCGTCTACAGTGATGACCCGCACAAACGTGGTAGTACCATCATCATTGACTCGGTAGACACGAATCCCGGCATTGCCTTGGGCTATCGCTACCAAATCATAACTTGCCGAAATGTCATAGCCAGGAATATCAAGGGCAGTGGTGGTAATTTGGGTTGGCTGATCAGGATTTTCTACCAGCACACTAATCATTTTTTGTCGTGGGGTAGAGTTTGTCAATAGCAACAAATACCGGTCGGTATAGAAACCGTTGTTGTACGTATCGGTCAAGGTACCATTCGTCACCGACATATTGGTCCCCAACGGAATAACCACAATCCCCCGTTGTTGCAAGGCGGGACTATTGCTGGCAATATCAAAAACCGTCACCGTCGCGCGCGGGGAAGGGAGGGTTTGGGTACTCACCACATACAAGCGGTTTTTGTTGCGACTGACCACCAGTTGCGTCACTGTTCCTGGCACAGCTACCTTGTTTTGGATAAGATTCGTTGCATTTTGGACATCAATAACATTCACTTTGTTGACATCACCGACATACGCATAGCGATCACCAAAGACGATGCTCGTTGTGGGACTGATAGGTTGGGTCAGCCGTTGCACCACATCTGGGGTATTGCTCAAGACACAATTACCGTCAAAATGTGTTTGGGGAATCACCGAACCGTCAAATCCGCTACTATTGACCCGGTAGCCTAATGAATCCGGTAACGACATATTGGCATTGAGGCGTGACCCACATGGGGTCTGTAACAAGGTAATATTCGGATTGTGTTCATCGATGTGGAGCGTATACGTATAGGAACTATCAGTCGCAGCACTAATTACATCGGTGATTCTTGGCGCGTATGTGTCAATCAATCCATTCCACAACGATTGTTCACCCACATTGTTGGCACGGGCATTGCCTAGTGCATCGCTCGTAGTGCTTTGGATATCGGCATCAACTTCAAGGCCATTTGGCAAGGGATGTGTCCAGATGAATCCGTCTTGGTTCGCCGTACCAATGTTACTGGATTGCCACTTCATCACACTCAGGATATTTCTGGTGTCTGTATTTAACGCATGACGATAGATGCGGACATCATCGACGGCAGCCAACGCACTACTGATAGTCACGAACGGGGTTTGTTGGATTTGGACTTCACTAATGGCTAATTGCGTATGCATTCCTTCGATTTGCAGGCGGACATAGCGTCCTCTCGTACCATTCGGCAACGTCAGCACCACAAATGCCGCCACCGGCGACTCAATATAATTTGACCATGTGGCGGCTGCGACATTGGTGAAATTTACACTCGGATTGTCCGACACCATGACATGCAGGTTATCTAGGTTGGTCGGAGTACCATCATTGCGATTGCGCACGATGATACGATCTATCCGTTGAACACCCCCCAAATCAGCCAGCACCCAAGGATTATCTTGGACGGTAGTAGTAAAAACAGACGTGGGATTGCCATCAAAAGCGTTCGCGGCGTTACTGTCCCACAACGAAGTATCTGTCACGATGTTGGTGGTGGTAATAACGCTAGTCGCAGACGCCACCGTAATGTTTTGGGCAAGTGGTGTGACCCGCATCGAACTACTCACCGCATGGCTGGCCACCGCAGTCCCATTCATGGACATCGTCATGGTGGTACCATCGCTATTCACCACAACCTGTGTCGCGCTCCCTGCGCTGACCGGCACGGAAGCAGTAATAATTGTGCTTGCGTGGATAAATGTCAGGTAATTCCCGGCTTGCCCCAAGGTATAGCCATACCCATCAGGAGTGCGACTCCTCAAAATCGGGCCGGTGGCGCTGGCACTTTTTGGGGTGACCCAGAGTGACATAGCCCACGCCTCGTTGGGATTGATCACCGTCAAACCGCGGTCATCACGATGGCTGACTGTTTGGGCAACGGTAGATGACAATAAGCCATCACCGACCGTCCCTGCACCAATCACGATATTTTGATAACTTGTTGGTTGATGGAACAACGACGCATCATTCATCACGCCAGATGTACCAGTTTCCATCTCATCAAACGTCTCGTGATAAACTGGCGTACTCCCAAACGCAAGCACCCGCATTTGTGCAGTGGTTAATGCTGTTTTGAATACCCCGACGTCATCAACGGCAACACCAGTCGCCGCATTACTCCCCGTGCGGGCGCCAACCGACAGGGTCGCATTGGTGAATAATCCAGGCAAAGCGACGGTGGCAGTTATCAATGCGCTATCCCAATACACTTGGGCGGTAGAATTACTACTATCCGTCGTAATCACCGTTGTTAATACATGCCACTGGTTATCTGTTATTTCCATGGGAACGACAGCGGTACTATTGTTACTCCCTCGGAGCGTTGTGCCCAATTGTTGGGTGCGTTGGTCGTAATCGACGCGCAAACTCAAGGAAGCGGGATTTGTGCCGATCGTGGCGATTCGTCCACTTGTCGCCGCTGGGTCAATCCGCACCCGCAGGCTATAGGTCAGTTGAGAATTGGCTGTTTGCGTAATGGCATAACCCAACCCAATCCCCGCATTAATTTCTTCCAGCCAGATGGCATTACGCGTAAAGCCATCGCCGACACGCGGGCACCGGATATAAAGTGCCGTAAACCCGCCATTACAGATTTCACTGCGTTGCGAATATATGACGTCGAGCGCTGGGAGTGTGGATTGGTTAAACGGCATATAAAAGTCTGCGCGCGATGCTAATCCATCGGCATCTGCAAAGCCATCATCACGGATTTTGAGTCGTGTTTGGTGCGAAACGGTGCCGCTCCCTGGCGCAATCGACCGCCCGACCAAGTCATTCGGGACGAGATATCCAGCCGAAATAATCACATTATCCAGATATCCGCGGAAGTAATCTTCGACTAACGCCGTGTTTGTACTTGACTGCGTCGCACCGAGCAAGGTTTCACTACTCGTGTCCGGGGTTACGCTAGTACTGAGATTCACGCTTTTGGTAATGATATTGGTATTTAACCAATTGAGATAATCTGCCCCACCCCACTGCATGCGGATTTCGGAAGGTGACTCGTTATAGACGAGTCCATACCATGTGTTTTTGGTGAGGGTTCCTGGAGTCGATAGCGATACATTGCCACGGAACGCCGTGATTTTGAATTTGGTCGGGTCATTCGTACGGGCAGCAAATATGCGTAATCGTGGATTATTGGCATTCCCATTGCTCAAAATTGTACCGCTATCAGTTATTTTGACCTGCAATGCCACCGAAAAAATATTGTTAAACAACGTTCCCGTATCGTGGGTAGAAATAAATTGGTCATTCCCATCAATATTAAAACGAGCGACCCGCTGATTCCCGAGAGCTGCGTCCAATGCCACGGTCGGACAATTGACACAGTCTGTCACGTAGCGCGTATTGGTACGATTATCAAACGCCTTGGCGCCATCAGTCGTGTCGAAATCGAGTTTGACTTGGAGGTCGGAATGAAGGAATCCGCGCCCATCATAATTGTCCGATACCCGGCCGCGCATGGTACTATTGGCCAACGTACTCGGTCCCAAAATCCCAATGGCCGCATCGCGTGGCGATGGGTTGACAATGACATCGTGGGGAGGGGAGCTATCGATCTGAATTGGCGAATTTGTGTTTGCAAGAAAATACGGGTTAATTGGTGTGGCAAAGGTGGGTGTCGTGACATAGCCACGCGTATTCCCCACGTTATCGGTGCTCCGCGCTTGGACTTGATAAAACCCGGTGGGGATGGCCTGTACTCTGAATTGGACGACCCACGTCCCCGTAATCACCGTCGATGTCGTGATGAGACTGGTAGAAATTAAACTCGCCGGCTGCCATTCATCCAAAGAATGCCCGTTGAGATTTTGGAGATTGACTTCGAGCGATTCTACGCCACTGCCACGATGATTATTTGAATTCGCCAGCACTGGGTCTGCAGCGTTAATCTTGAGTGTCAGCGTTTGGAATGATGTACCTGGTTCGACCGTCGTCGTATAAATATTCCCGGAAGGGGCAGGGAGCAACTGCAATGTGGGCGGGGTCGTATCCACATACACAATCCCGTTTTGCTGGTCAACCACCGGTGGTTGATTGATCCCACGGTTATATACCGCATCTTTCGCAATCACTTGGATGTCGTAGCGTCCTTCGGTACCGCCAATAAAGAACGGACAGAAATTGACCTGCGTGTTATCTATACCTGCTTGTTGCATACAGACCGGTGCCTGTACAGAAGTGGTCGCACCCAGCGTAGGGAACTGTTTGGTCGTGCGCACTTCGAGCGAATCAATCAATGACGTTGGATCACTCGTTTCGACTAAATATTGCGCACCGTCGCCTGACACAATGGTTGGTGCCGTCACCGTTGCGCTGGGATTATCAGCGTCGAGTGTCAGCGTCGCCAATTCCTTTTTGACCATCCCCAACGCCGATTGCATGCGCGCTGATTGATACATCAAATAACTCGGCAGTACTCCTGGCAAGAAAGTGATGTCATCAATACCGCCTTTGAACAACGCACTTGTATCGGCTGTTACGTGGGCTGCACTCGGGTTACCACCAATAAACAACCGCCAATTCGGGTCATTGGGTGCTAAAAAATTAGGCACCGCAGGGTGCGATGACGCCAAACAATTTTCGCAGTTGCCATTTTGATAATAATGGAACCCATTTGCACCAAAATCAAATGAAATCACATTCCAGGTTGGCACCAATGCCGTCGTGGCAGTATAGACAAAACTATTACTAATGCTGACCTTGACTTTTAAATCACTGCCAACCACAACTTTCAGCCCATTCCCAGTGCTCGTATCATTATTCCAATTCCCATACGCTAGCACCGTGCCCACACTTGCCCTGTTTTGGGGGTTAATGATGAGTTGCACGGTGCCACCATTTTTGATGGAATCCATTACTGTTTGCGCATTTTTCACTTCGAGCAGTGAGTTTGCACCTGTTTCGGTATGCCCGGTAAATGTAGACGCTAACCCAGCTAACCCAACCACGTCGACCATCGGACATGTTGCCCAGCTTAGATTTGCCACGCCGACACACGTGGCGGCATTTTTGTAGCGCGCAATCCCCGTGCGGGCAATCGTATTGTCAGGGATAATCAACGAACCTAGCGTGACGGCTTTGGTCAAATTGTCGCTATCCGTCATAATACTGGTTGTGGCCAAGTAATCTTCAAACGATAACTTCCACGAGGGGGCAACTGTGAATGGGCGACTCACATTTACTGCCGCACTCGCGCTATCATTTGAAATAGTCAGGTTGTCGATGGCTCCCGCATAACCATACCCCAACGTGGTGGTCGGATTGTAGGTTTGCGTAATCGACGTGTAGGAATCCGCACTACTGCGTCGTACTTCCCCCGTGCCATTCACATTTATTCGTTCATCCGGATCGTGGTTTTGCGTATCATTAAAATAAATCGTCACCCGTGACCATCGTCCTAGTGGAATAGTAACTTGCGATTCTAGCGACGTATTTGGCAATCGGTACGTCACATTTGGCAACGTACGGGTTGATTCCTGATACGCATGGCGTACGGTAATATGCCCAGCGCTATTCAACCCCACTTCATAGCGGTTGTTTTTGACCAGTAAACCACCATACGTGCTGGGATTGATCCAGAAATCAAGCGTCAAATCTTTGGTATATGGATCAAGCATCCCATCACTGCTTGTCACGAATTGTGACGGGGTAAAGACCAGCCCATTTCCCGTCAGCCCTGGCAACCCTGATTGCGGACATGTGGCAGCTACACAACTAAATTGCTTGGTGGTAGATATGACATCTTGGAAGGTCGTCGCCAAGGCCGGCTCATCAAACGCCAACTGCCAGAGTGCAGTCGCTCCATTCGGATCGCGTTCGAAGTTTTTATCATCTTGGATGACCTTGGCCCGCGCCTCACTACGTATCGTCAATGTATCACTCTGCGGTGACTGGCTGATGTCATTCAGTGGCTTGTTACTTAAGACAAACTGCGCCACAGTTGCCACGGTCGCATCACTCATCGCCGCCCCGTAGAGACGCACATGACTCAATCCCCCAGTGGGCACAAATACCGGATCAATGACTGTGGTGAGGGCCTGCGTATCAGCCGTAGTCCCCGCCAGATTGACGGCATGGGTAATCGTTGCGATTGGGGCGAGATCAACTGCGTGGTAAATAGCAATCCGTACCCCTTGATTGACACGGTTTGTAATACCTACCACATAGTTGGTGGATATTGTCAATGGGATATTGGATGTTTCGGTAAATTTGGCATACTGAGTAACAAGTTGACAACTGCTATCGAGGCTCAATTTGAACGCTTGACCGGCATTCGCCGTTGATTGGAACAACGTTTTGGCCGCACACACACTGGGCGTGGTAAATTTACCAATCAGAGTGAAATCGCGATTGTTGTAGAGGTTGACCGTACCGTCGGTGAAATTCCGTTGGCCGCCGTTCGTGGTCAAACCAATTAACTGAGAGACCCCATATTCAGACGAATCGGCATCGTCGCTGGCTGGATTGACACATAGAACCAATAATGGATCGGCACAATGGCGTCCCCACGCGCGAATCTGCCCATCACTCAGCGCTTGACTATAGATTTGCACATCGCGAATCAACGCACCGGGCGACGCATCCGCTTGGTTTGTGCCATCTGCACCCAATAAAAGCTTATTCGTGGGATCCAATATGAAGTTGGCAATAGGATTCACATCATGAGCAACTTCTACACCATTGATATAGATAAATCTTCGATTGTTTTGGAAGCGAAAAATGAGGTGATACCATGTCCCTACGTCCAAATAGCTACCAGTGGCTTGCATGTTGATGGTGAAGCTCGGACCAAACATGGGTACGTTGTGCTGATCAACCTCTACAGTCCCCAAACGTAACCCGGCAATACTCAAGAATGGTCGTTTACTGACATTCGCAGAGGTGAGATTGACCCACATCCCCACACTAAAATCATGATTTGATATCTGTTGCGTAATTTGAGCAGGAAGTTGCAACGCGGCCTTTGAATCTGCACTAAATTTCCAAGCATTGTCCGAACCACTAAACTGCGGGCACAGCGTGCTTGTCGTTACCCCATCTTCGCAACGCAGCGTATATCCATTCTGCGAGATATCAGAAAAGGTTTTGCTTACACTCGACATATCAGATTCATTGAGCATAAGGCACAATAAATTACCTGAAAAGCGACATCCTTGGCTATATTTCGTCGCGCTGGCGGTTGCGCCAGGCAAGACAGTGCCAGGCACCGTTATATCTGCCACAAATGCTTGGCTGCCATTTTTGGCCACCGCAAAAGGACGCGTCTCACTACTTGGCACCATGCTATGGCTACTATTGACAGAATAAAACGCATTCCCCCGTAATTCACGCCCCAACAGCTTATTTTTAATCGTGGTATCGACATGAATTTGGTCCCCTGGCCGCACCACCATGTCTGATTTACGTTCTTGATACAATTCACCCGATTTGGCCCGCATGATTTCGCTCGGAGTAAGTGCACTCCCAAAAAACGCAAAATCTGTGAATTTTACGTTGAACCCACTCGTTTGGAGGGTCAAATCTCCCAGACCCGGAAATGCCGCTCCGAGCCAGCGCGATTGTTCGACGCCATTTTGATAATAAATATAATACTCACCGTCATACACCATGGCGACATGTGCCCACACCGGATTCGCATTGGACGCATTCGTATTCACCGTAAATGTATTGGGCAGCATCTGGGTTTGCGCAGGTTGCGTCGCACCACATTGACCACTTGGACAAACGGTCTTCAGGTTTATGTTATTTGACCGAAAGAAGTAATAATCGCTGCTTAAACACGGATTAGCGGAACAACTGAGATGAACCCACATTGCTACGGTAAACTTTGGCGTAATTTGGGTGTTACGAATAACACAACTTTTCGATGTGTAATTCGCACTACTGAGTACAGCGAAGTTTTGCGTAGCATTGGGAATTGTTTGCCCCACCGTCGTTTTGTCAAATATAGGTACGTCTGAACCGCAGGTCACTGCAGCATTTTTCGCACCATCGGTGGACGTGATCGCGCGCGGTCCTGTGGGTCCATTGAAATTGAGTAATGCGCTAGGCTGCGTAGCTTCGTTCACCGTAATATTTTCAAATCCTACCACGTCTGGGCTGTTTTTGGCATATGGGCTGGTCCCAAGGATGCGCTCGCGCATGTCGATGATGCCGTCGCCATCGCTATCAGGGCTACGTGGGTCAGAACCGACCCACGTAATTTTGGGAGTGCCATCATTTTCAAATCCGTACGTGACGTCCCAGCCTCCGACACGCTGCCCATTGACACTGCGCACGACTTCTTCACCATCACGCAAGCCATCGCCGTCCGTATCAGATTTGTTGGGATCGGTACTGTATTGTACTTCTTGGAAGTCTGTCAGGCCATCGCTGTCGCTGTCAGCAAGGTTCGGGTTCGTCCCTGAAGTCACCTCTTGATTATCATTGATCCTATCGCTATCAGTATCAGGGTTGTTGTCACTGGTACCATGAGCGATTTCGAGGTCGGCAGTTAATCCGTCATTATCGGCATCGACAAAGTCTGGGAATTTCAAATCAGTCGCGCTTATAGGAGTATCCCACGCAAACGTGTAATGATTCGGACTACTCCCTTGCTTCATGGTCATGAATTCACTGAGCGTAGGCGGTACGACATCAAAGGTGGTCGAGTCATCTTTGAACACATCGAGCGGGCTTTCTTTTGCATCAAAAGTGCCCATGTAACAGACTGGGATGAAGAATATAGGAATCAAGATGGGAAAAGGAAAAACCGGAATCGAGAAACACGTTTGTTTGCGCACCTTGTACGACTGCGAAAGATACAATGTAGGAAATTTTTGATTAATACCGGTTGTCGTAAATGGCTGGATATGATGGATCGCACTCTGTTTATCGTAATCAAAATTAATATATGCATTGTCTGTATCGGTGGTAACGGTTGTCGATGTCACCCAATTCCCGAAATTCGTTCCAATATCGATGGTTGATCGCAGATCTTGATCACTACTCCCTAATTTATATGCACGTGAGGTATTTCTGATGTCTTCATCGTTCCACATCCACCCATAGGCAATCGATTGCCATGCAGAAGGCATCGGCATTTTGGCAATACTATCCTTGATATTGAGCGAAAAATCCCATTCATTATGTTGGACATAGCCTTGATTTGTATGGACAAAATGAGATACATCACTCACGTCACGATTAAACGAATATGAATCATCCATATCAACAACCACATTACTGGCATACATCGTCAGGGCATTCGTCAACGCGCCGGATATCCCACCACACGCTAATTTATAGCCCGTTTTACGAGCGTTGATTGCCGATACTGTCGTACATGCTGCCGTAGCAATTGCATCGATAACGGCAATAATTGCCGTGATGATCCAGCCAATAATTGGAATATCTCCGATAATCGCTAAGGCAATTACTGCTAATGTGGCCCCGATTGCGGTCGCGACCGCATTGCCGATTTGATACCCATATTTGGCCGATTTAATTGCAATTCCCGCAGTAGCCCATGCCATCCCCACCGACACAAGCACACCAACAACCATTAATGCAGTTGCCGCTTTGGTTGCGATTTTTGCACCCGCAGCGAAACCGTTAAATAAGGTCGCTCCTCCTTTCACGGCTTCACTCGCAACAGAAGTTACTGCGGTTGCTGTTTTGATCGCAAATCCTAAGCTGACAATCCCAGATATTAATTTTAAGGTGACAGTTGCATATGTTATTTGCCTGTTCACGCTTTTCTGTCTATCGGTTGACCAATCGTCTGAATTCGCCCACATAGCAATCTGAAAGCCTACGGCGACGATCGTCATCGTAAACGTGGCGACTGCCAATATACCTGTATACGCTTTTACTGCATTTTGTGCTCTCGTATTTGTATTAATCCACTCAAACATAAACTTGCCATTATTTATTGCATTGTCTGCGTGTAAAGAAACAAATGACGCAGCTAACGAAACCCCCCCAGAAATGACATTTAATACATTATTTGACAACACAGAATCACGCGTCAATGCGTCTAACGCGGCTTTTTTATTTATTTCTGCTTCGCTCGTCGTAAAATCAATCACCAACGGACCAATTCCATAACTCGGATTATTCCACATATCCGAGATTTCTAACGGCCAATTCGACTGGACAACATGCGATACCGGATTTTGGGTGTTTCTTGTAAAGTTGGCTAATTCTGCCGCTGTTCCATTGGCAAAGTACGCAGTTTTTGGATTCCAAAATTGCACCATTGATGTCTGAATCATACGGGGAAACATAATCAGGGTATCGGCGAGTGATAACCCTTGATACGGAATTGTGGGAAGTGGCGATGCGGTAACAATACGTGATATTTCCGCAGTTCGATCAACCGCAGTAAATGCAGTCCATTTCCCTTGATCAAATTTAAACGTTTGCCCATACATGGTTCGTGATTCCGAAACTGGGTCATTCGCATTAAATATCAACGTTCCAGTGCTTACCACATATCTCGCCATACGACTGCGCGCTTCTTTGGCAACGAGCAGACTCGGCATACACTTCAATGCCGTTGAATTATTACAATCCGTGCCTACATTCGTTGGTATTGGCAGTTGATTCGTACAGCCGGCTTGTAGGTTCGCAGCACAGTATTGCGCATTGAGCACTTTCGACGTTTCCGTTAAGATATGAATCGAATCGTCTTCGGTGTCGTAATGCAGCGACTTGACTTTGGTTGCTGTTTTGTCATGCCCATAAATATTTGGAACAACATTACCATTATCAAATAATTGGATTATTGAATTTGTGGGGGTAATGGTATTATTTACCCGTAAATCAGGAATCCCAATAAAAACAGTATCAAGTATCGAAGAGAGTTTTTGGATATCTTTACGTCGATTTGTTGCATCCGTTATCGTTGGTCTTGTTGCATCTTCATAAATAATTGCAACATCTACGCCCCTTTGTTCGGTTGCGGTAACGCCGGTCAGCTTCCAATTACTATAATAGGAATAGAGTGGTTTCACAGACTCAATACGTTCACTTGTGGTGCAGGTCGTTTTTGTTGCGGGGCAGGCATCTTGCAATGATGAAATAACCCATTGCACGCGGTACTGGTGTGGCGAACCCCATATCCCACTACTGGTGGCTGGAGTGGGCAATTGATAATTATTGGAATAATACATTGTTGCGTTATATGCAACTATTGAACCACTTCCATCTGTTGTGGATCGCAAAGGCAAACTCACCGTTAATTCGTTTGCTATTGCATTGCCCTCTGCATCACGACTCCACCCGACGCTGATGTTGTAGGGGCGTAATTTATCCATATCAACCCACGCAGGGCGTATGGGATTTATTGTAGGATTATTGGTTAAAGACATCGAACTTTTGATCGGCAAATTACCAAATTGATTTGCGCCTATCGGCACATGTACCTCAAAATACCCGCTGACCCGTATGTCTCCGTGCTGCGAATTTACATCATTGGCAAGCGGGTTCAGGCTCCCGGTAGGGGTTACGATATCGGTACTGGTCGTGGTTGCAAAGGTCGTGTCTTTTACTCGCTTTATATTCCCTCCAGAATCATTTGTGGGCCAATCATAAATGGCATTATTTGCATAGAGTAATTTTTGATCCGCTGGGTTCACATCAAATGGGCGGATTTGAAAATCAACCGTGATTGGCGCATTGTTTGCAGGAAGATTATCAATGCGAAATTGATAGGGATTTATATCGCTAAACACCGTGTCATTTTTGTCATTCGGGGTCAAATCGTCATCATCGGCCACCCCATCACCATCATTGTCAAAACTTAAGAAATCTGGCACATTATCGAGGTTTGCATCTACGCACGGTGCCTGCAAGGTTGCGATAGGCGTATCTTTGTTACTACTCCCATCCGAGCCAAATTTCGCGGTACATTCGATGGAATCATTGATCCCATCACCATTGGTATCGGCGGAAATCGGGGACGTGTAATATTTTTGGGTCGACCCTGGATATTGCGTGTAGTATTTTACTTCTGCATAGTCACTCAGGCCATCACTGTCGGTGTCTGCGATGCTCGGGAATGTGCCCAAACGGATTTCTTCGAGATCAGTCAATCCATCAGTATCCGTATCAGCAATCACCAGGTTAGTCCCGTAGGCGCATTCAAGGGCATTGCTCAAGCCATCACCATCGCTATCGGTGCTTTTGTCTGCTGCAGTCAAGGCACTACAATCCGTAGAGGTGCCTTGCACTACCACGCGAGGTTTTTTGGTCTGCACGACGCGCATATTGCTGGGGCTCGTCACATTTGCCGTCGGCAATACCACACCCATCGGTTGATCAAGCGGGGCAATCAACGGATTAAATAATTTTGGGGCCGATTTCGCAGCATCGGGAGTTACAGGAGCGGGAGTAGGTGCATTGGCAGATGAGTTCGTGGCGGCCTGGGTGCGCGGGATTGTGCTATAAGGCTGATAAATAGTCATCGCCACCACCACCATGGTGACCGGCAAATACATCCGTCGCCCAAACAGCTGCAATAGCACCACCAAAAGCAACAATATGCCTAAACTGCCGGTAATCAACAACCAATCACGCACTGTCCGGGCGTCAGTCCCAATATATTTGCTCAGGATATACAGCGGCTGATGCATGGCAGCCTGAAGCGCCAATCCGGTCCGTGCATAATCAAAAAAGACTGTTTTGATGTCGACATGGGCGGCGCGATCTTTGGCCGTGGCGGGCAATTCAAGTGCTAATGAGATATTCGCTGGTAAGCCATCTTGGTCGACGATTAGTTGTCCATTGCCGGTACTGGCAATTAATTGTTCCGATAGGGCGGCTTGGTACATGCGTGAATCATAGGTCACCCCATGCGCCATGTCAGCATCCAATAAGCGCGACAGATGTGCCGCAAACGACTTGCCGTCAAATCCAAATGCATATTGATTGGTTTGCGGATGTGTCACATCCCGCATCCCCGCCAGATAGGTCAACCCACTCAACTGCGACGCTACCGCACTGGTGTTGGCTTCACGCCACGTCCCGTCCGCTTGCATCACAAAGGTATGGCCACGTGCCCGCCGGATGTGGGTACTACTTTCACCTTCGTCAGTGATGTTGGTAATCACGACTTCGGCAGTTTGTTTCGCTTCGTCGGCACTTCCCTCGATGCGCATGCGGATATGTTTGGCGGGTTGGCCATAATTGCTCATTTGCGGTGCAGGAGCAGTCCGTTGGTCGACATCACTCCGGAAGGAATAACTGCCACTCAACAAGGCCAGTTCCCGTGCATTGATAACTTGTTTGGCCGGTGAGTAATTTTGGATTATTTGTGTCAGTGTATAGCCACCACTGCCGAGCAGTAGCAAAAGAATGGTAATCAGCAAACTTAGGGAGATATGTTTACGTTGCATAAAAAAACCTTGTATTTACTTAGCATTTATTGTTTTCAAATTATAGCATTTTTTATTTTTCACGACAATATTCATCGTATTTGTTGTTTTGCAATTTTTTTGATACGGCCTATCGCCTCAATATGGGAGAAGCTATGCCAGGGAAGGGAGTTTGGCATTAGGAGTGTTCCCATTTTTGCTAACGGCCAATCTGCATCCACAATCCCTACAACAGGAGCAGACAAATGACGGCAATGACGATGAAACCGCTGGGAATTCGAGTGCTGGTTGCGGTGAATAAGTCGGAGTTTGTGCGGTGCGTATGCCAGAATTTGTAGGTGTATCAACCGCTTCGACTTCCATCCACTCTCCAGTATCGGCTACCAAAACCGATCCACTTGCATCAGGAATCGCTTGAGGAAGCTGTGCATACGCGGTGCGCCAATCGAAAGGAGGAGGATGCTGGTGGTGATACCACAACCGCAACCCAGCAGTCAGATACCCTACATTGCCCCGACTAATCGTCAGCAAAAATGCATGATCGTCACGGTCGAGCCTTGCGCCGGTAGCGCCGAACTGGGCATCGACCATATCGGTCAGCACCGTGCCATCGAGAGCGCGGTTGATACGTGCTGCCACGGCATGGTGGTCAGTGGGATGGTTTGGGCTACTGCGACGCATCGTCATTGGCCTTGCCGCACTGCCGGCACGAGTTCTTGCCACCAACTATCAATCGTTTCGGCCAATTGCGGGAAATCACAATTATCAAACGCCAACAACGGTGGCGCGGGGTATTCGAGAAGGCCACGTTGCCAGTGGCTGGTTGTTGGCCAAAGGCAGTGGCCACGGTGGCAAGGATCGCCACTATATCGGGGAAATCAGCGAGGTCGATGTAGTAGGCACGCATGACATCGTAATCCAACAGCGCCCCGGCGGCATGTACAAAATGATA
>CALQBW020000025.1 GCA_943328915.2 Singulisphaera sp. GP187
GTTGTTCCAACCTTTCCCGCGGGGTAGGCTTGTAGTTGTGTAAGCGCTTTATTATAAAGCACCCCCGCATCCGATGCATACGCGGTGTTCGCGCTCGCGACGGTGATGGCAGTCAGGGCAGTTGCACCGAAGAACGGATTCACCCCGATGGATGTAACCCCTGCCGGGATAGTGATGGCGGTGAGCGCGCTTGCATTATAGAACGCCATCACCCCGATGGATGTGAGTTGGCTGCCGGCTGCGAAGTCAACGGTTGCGAGTCTGTTCGCACCGAAGAACGCGTAAGCCCCAATGGATGTGACCCCTGCGGGGATGGTGATGGCAGTGAGCGCGCTTGCACTTAAGAACGCCCAAGCCTCGATGGATGTGACCTCTGCCGGAACAGTCGCACTGCCAGTACAACCACTGTGACTGCTGACGACGTTGTCTGTAATGGTAAACGTGCCACCGCCTGAACATGCTACGGTGGTTGTCGCTGCCTGTGCCACCGTGCCATGTAAGCCAAACACCATCATACTAATCAGGAGTAGCGTCAACATTCGATAGTGCATGGTTTTTCCTTGCAATGACAATGATTTAATATCTACGCCATTTAAAACTGGCATAACAACACTTTTTCAATATGTAGCATTTTATCCGTCTTACTGATTTACGCAACTGTCGCCCCTTGGCAGCAAATTTTTTGCGCATTACTATTTATTTTTTAAAATCACAGCAAAGTATGCTCAATGGCAGCGTCTTGTCAAGTAGTATCAATTCGTTGATTCGTTGGTACGGTACGTGTTAACAGTGGTCCGTACGTAGAGCCGCAGTAGCGCCGCAGCAGGCTGCGCCTCTACAGCGGATCTACGCGTTTTCATCACATAATTCGATCTAAGCTCATCAAAAACGACATCCCGCTGACAATCTGCATGCGGCCCGTGATCACCGCCATTTGGGGATTGAGCGTACCCGCCAACAACCCTACGGCGTCGGCTTGCGTCATTTTGATTACCGCTTCGGGTTGTGTCGCATCATTGAAGTTGACCCGCACTTCACCACCATCACTCAAGTTCAAGCGCAACGCCCCTTGGAGTTGGTGGAGATTACCTAATTTGCCGCGCGCAATCGGATCGGTCACAAAGCGCATACTACCCTGTTGGAGCATACTTGCAAACGTCGCATATGGCGCCGTCAAACGCATATGCGCCGAACCATCGCTCTCCGTCACCGTAACATTCCCACCGTCAATCGCCACCCGCACGATTTGTTGGCTATCAATGGCATGGAGCACCACCGTGAGTTTGGTGCTCTCACGGGTGGCCGCCGCTAATTGCGCGAGGATCGCAACACATTGCGTCTGGAGGGGCTGCACCAGTGCGATCAGGCGTGAAGTGTTTTCGTGGTCCATCGTTCCCTCTGTATCCCAATATCCTCATTCCCAATAATATCACGATACCATTATTTGATACGCACCATAAACGGAAAACTCTTTTTTCGGCAACGTGAATCACATTCGCACCATGAACGCAAAAATCTCCATGGCTAATGATATGGATACAAGAGGTGGTGTACACTAAACACAGTATTATTCCTGCCAAAAGTATTGCATCATGACTCAAATTTTGCTCATCGGTATTACCGCCTTGCTCTTTGCCATCATCGCCACGCCGATTGCCCGCCGGATTGCCTTGCGGATTGGCGTCGTCGATGCCCCGTCACAACGCAAAATCCACAGTGCCCCTGTGCCGTTACTGGGCGGGGCTGCGATTTATCTGGCCTGTGTAGGGGCTTTGGTGTTATTTGGCGAACGTTTCTATATTCGTGAGCTGATTGCGATTTTGCTGGCCGCCACTTTGGTGTCGTTGTGTGGTTTGGCTGACGACCGTTGGACGTTGCATGCCTACCCCAAATTACTCGGTCAAGCGTTGGCGGCGGGGATTTTGGTGATTGGTGGCATTCAAGTCCAATTATTCGCCAACAACACTTACAACATTGTGTTGACCATTATTTGGGTGGTAGGGATTACCAATGCCATGAACTTGCTCGACAACATGGATGGCTTGTCGAGTGGTGTGGCGACGGTATGCGGTGCCTTCTTTTTGTTACTCGCCGCCCAAAGCGGCCAGATATTGGTGGGGGCCTTGGCTGCTGGGTTAATCGGTGCCTGTATTGGGTTTTTGCGCTACAACCTCAACCCCGCAACGATATTTATGGGCGACACGGGGTCGCTTTTTTTGGGATTATTTTTGGCCGTGTTGGGCGTCAAACTTCGCTTCCCGGCAAATCAAATCATCATTACCTGGATGGTACCATTGTGTGTGTTGGCCCTGCCTATCATTGACACCACGTTGGTGTCGATTTCACGCCTGCGCCGTGGCAAAAACCCGCTCACCCACGGCGGCAAAGATCATATTTCGCACCGCTTGGTGCAACTCGGCTTGACCCGTCGTGAAGCAGTGTTGACCTGTTATTTGTTGGCGGGCGTTGGTGGCATGGTGGCGAGTTATGTGGCCCGTGCCAACGCACGTGATGCCTACATTGCGGTCGCGTGTTTGTTCGCGTTGGGCATGTGGGGGATTGTCACCCTCGAGCGGCAGGCACCGATTGTGGAGCCAGCGCCACCCCACCAACCCCATTCCGTATCGTGATACCTGCATTTTGGGTTGCCTAAATCCCAATTCCCACCGCTCAGCTTCATTTATCGTACGGCTATATTTTCCATTTGGCATACGTATTGTTGGTATACTATCCCAACGGACTGTTTCAAAGGAGCAACATGTGGTTGCCATCCATACCGCACAAGAAATCGCCGCCATGCGTGCTGCAGGTCAATTGGTCGCCAAGACGTTTGCATATCTTACGCCCCTGATTGTGCCTGGAGTCACCACCCTAGCACTCGATACTGCTGCCGAAAAATTCATTCGTAGCCATGGTGCCGTCCCGGCCTACAAAGGCTACAACGGCTTCCCCGCCACGATTTGTGTGGCGCCCAACAGTGTCATCTGCCACGGCATCCCCAACAACGACACCCTCAACGCCGGCGATATCGTCGGGCTCGACATCGGCGTGATTGTCGACGGCTGGTACGGCGATGCCTGCGTCACCTTGGCCGTCGGCGCGATTAGCCCTGCTGCCCAAAAACTCATCGATGTCACCCGTGAAGCCTTGCGCCGCGGGATTGCGGCGGCTCAGCTCGGCAAGCATTTAGGTGATGTCGGTGCAGCCATCCAACAACACACCGAAGCCAACGGCTATAGTGTCGTGCGCGAATATACGGGGCATGGGGTGGGGCGTCGCCTTCACGAAGATCCCACGGTCCATCATGTGGGCCAAGCGGGCACCGGGCTCAAACTCAAAGAAGGTATGATTTTTACGATTGAGCCAATGATTAATGCGGGTACCTACAAAACAACCCTCGACAAACGTGACAAATGGACGGTCCGCACCGCCGATGGTCAGTTGTCTGCCCAATTCGAACATACCATTGCCATCACTGCGGCCGGTCCGCAGATTTTGACACAAGAATAAAGGCACCCATGCAGATTACCACCGCACCCGCAGTCACCCACGCCTCTATGCATAGGCAACCAATGGTTGCCCTCGAAAGTACCGTGATTGCCCATGGCCTTCCCTACCCCCAAAACGTCGCCGTCGCGCGCGCGATGGAAGCCTTGGTGCGGGCGCATGGCGCAGTCCCCGCGACCATCGGTGTAGTGGCTGGGGTCGCGACCGTCGGGCTCGACGATGCTACCCTCGAGCGTTTTGCCCAAGCCAGCGATGTGCGCAAACTGGCTCGTCGCGACATCCCCCTCGCCATCGCTGATGGCGCCTACGGCGCCACCACCGTGTCGGCCACCATGGCCTTGGCCCATGCCGCCGGCATAGAAGTCTTTGCCACCGGCGGGATTGGCGGCGTGCATCGTGATGCCCGCACCAGCTTCGATATTTCTGCCGATTTGACCGAGCTTGCCAAAACCCCCGTGATTGTGGTGTGTGCCGGGGTCAAATCAATCCTCGATTTGCCCGCCACCCTCGAATACCTCGAAACTGTGGGGGTGCCGGTATATGGCTATGGGACGACCGAATTCCCGGCGTTTTATAGTGCCAAAAGTGGATTGTCGGTCAATTGTGCCGCGGATGTGGCCACCATCGCCCGGGCTTGGCGTGCCCACCGCGCCCTGGGTGGCGGCGGCATGATTATCGCTGTACCACCACCGCCGGAATTTGCCCTCGACGCGACCGACATCGAAAAGCATATTTTGCAAGCTTTGGCCCAAGCAGCCGCAGCCGGCATCCGTGGCCAAGCTGTCACGCCGTTTTTGCTGAGCGCAGTCATGCGCGAGACGAGTGGCGAGAGTATGCGTACCAATATGGCCCTGTTAGAAAATAACGCCCGCGTGGCCGCAGCCATCGCTGTAGCCCTCAATGCCGTCTAAGGAGTAACCTATGAGCAACAAACAGTCAAGAAACAACAAACAATCGGGGAACAACAAACCGAAACCATCGCAACTCATCAACCAACCAGGCACACCCCGCCCGGAAAATCCAACCCGCAAAGTCCCCGTACCTGCCAAAAAAGGGTTCAACACCTGGATGATTGTGGGTGCCGTCGCAGTCGTCGCATTATTTGTGGGATTGTTTGTGATGCGCTCATCGGGGAGCAGTAGTATCCTCAGTGAAGCCAAACAATTCGCTGATTTGGGGCAAGGATTGCACACGCAAACTATCGATGATGAACTACCCATCCCGTACAATTCGAACCCACCCACGTCGGGCTACCATGTGGGGAGCATGATTTCGCCATGGGGCATCCAAAAAGAACCTGTATCTGACAAAGTATCAACCCACAACATCGAGCATGGTGGCGTGATTATTTTCTATAAACAATCACTCGATGCTGATTCCCTCGCCAAGCTCGACAGCTTGGCACGCGAATTGCAACGCCAAAACCAATGCTTGCTAATGACATCCCGCCCCGATGACCAAATCGACCACCCAGTTGTGCTCACCGCTTGGAATTATATGCTGTCCCTCGATCGCGTCGATACCGCCAAAATAACGCAGTTTTTTGTGGCATTGGTGGGCAAAGGCCCCGAAAAGTTCTGTACGCCGCTGTCCTAAATTTGGCCATCATAAAAACAGCCCCCACGGTGGAATATTACCACCATGGGGGCTGTGTCGTTATCTACCCGCGCCCGGTCAACCCGCGCCACAAGCGCTGGGACGGTCGCAAATCACTGAGGACCGTGCGGGCAGTATTGAGGCCGCTGGCCGCAAAGACGCCACCACCAGGATGCATACTGGCACCGGTCATATACAGCCCGCGGATAGGGGTACGATAATCGGCTAATTCGGCAATCGGCCGATAAAAGAACATCTGATCAAGCGACATTTCTACATGCATCACATTGCCCTTGACCAGCCCATGCATGTTTTCGAGGTCGAGGGGCGTTTGAATATAGCGGTCGATGATTTTGCCGCGCATATTGGGGGCATAGCCATACAACACTTCGAGGATCGAATCAGCCACGCGCTCACGCTCATTTGCCCATTCCATGCCGTTGGCCATGGTGTAGGGGAAGTACTGTGCCCACAAAAAAACCGAGTGCTTGCCCGGCGGCGCCACCACGGGGTCAATCGCCGAAAACGTCATGGCAAGCACGGCGGGATCTTTGGAAGGCAGGCCCAAACTATAATCGGCATAGGCCCGGCGCACATAATCCATCGACGGGTTCAACAATTGCAAGCCGTGATGGCTGGGATGGGGTTTGCCCCCCGACGGTGCCGCAATATAGTCCGGTAATTCGTCAGCGGCACAACGCACCGTCATACCAAAGCCATTGCCGACGCGGATGTTGCGGATTTTGTGGGCCAAATCAGTCGAAATATGTTCTGTCCCCACCATGCCCAACATGGTGGTTTGGATATGGGCGTTCGACACCACAATCGGGGCGGTATAGCGCATCCCATCGACGGTTTCGACCCCTTCGACGCGATTGCCTTTGATCAAAATCCGCTTGACGGCGGCGTTCAGCACCACGGTACCGCCACTGGCGGTAAACGAGCGCGACATGGCCTGCGTCAGCATGCCACTCCCCCCTTTGGGGTGCTTGGCGCCACTGGTGTGCATCATCGAATGCCATCCAAAAAAATCACCAGCGCCGATTTCGTCGGGCGGCGGGCCCGATTGCGCGGCCAACCACGTCAGGGCGGCCCGCATCGCTTCGGATTCAAATGTTTCGCTGATGAGTTGGCCATACGAACTAAACAACCGCCGCACGGTTTCGAGGGTGCTGGTGATATGCCGCACCTTGGACTGCGCCACGGCCATTTTGCCTACTAGGCCCATCACACTGGGAGGGTTCAAAAAAACGTCGAAAATCGCTTCGTTGAGTGGTCCCCAATAAGCCATAAATTTGCGATAGGCTTCGGCGTCTTTGGGCGACACGCTGGCAATCGAATCAATGGTGCGGTCGACATTGCGCTCGAACGATATCGAACCCGAGCCGTCAGGCAACGGATAAAAGGCATAGGGGTCCATGTCGATGTATTCGAGGCCATAGTTTTCGAGCTCAAGTTCTTTGACCACGGGGGTTAAATGAATCATGATATGTGCCGAAGAACCGACATCGATTTTGTAGCCAGGAATCACTTCCTCGGTACAGACTGCCCCACCAACAATCGGACGTCGTTCGAGTACCAAGACCCGCAAGCCGGCTCGGGCCAAATAACCTGCGGTGGTCAGGCCATTGTGCCCGCTCCCCACCACAATCGCATCATAATCGTATATCGTCATTAACAATCCCCGGCAAAAATGAGGGAGGCAACATGATGTGACACCCCGTCGGCGTGCACTACTGCCCCATGGCTATTTTTTGGTTGCGCCATCTATCGGTTGGGCATAGATTTGGGTGGTGGTCAACGATGCATGCCCGAGTAACGCTTGTACGCGCCGGACATCCACACCGCTGGCAATCATGTGTGCCGCAAACGAATGGCGGAGCATATGTGGATTCAAATCACTCACCCCGAGTTCATCGGCGTATTGTTTGAGAATCAGCCAAAATCCCTGGCGGGTCAAGCGGCCACCCCGATGATTGACAAACAACGTATCGGCGTCGCCTTCACCATCTTTGACTAACTGGCTGCGGGCACTGTCACGGTATTCTTCGACCGCCGTCACGGCCGATTCACTTAGCGGAATCATGCGCACTTTTTGGGCTTTGCCGACACAGTGCACCATTTTTTTGGTTAAATCGACGTCACCGATGTTGAGCCCTACCAATTCGCTGACGCGCATGCCGGTGGCATAGAGCACTTCAAACATGGCACGATCACGCATGCGGTCAGGGGTGTGACTGCGCAACGGCAATTCCATTAATTCGTCGACTTGCACGGGGGTCAACGACTTGGGGACTTCGCGCTCCACCCTTGGCGACACGATGGTGGTGGTAGGGTCGATGCTGAGCGCCCGAATCGACAACAAAAAGGCATAAAACGACTTCACGGCAGCGGCACGGCGCGCGACGGTGGCATTGGAGTATTTGCGTTCGCGCAAATAAATCATAAACGCCATCACATCTTCGCGATTCGCGACCGTGGCAGACACCGTCCCCCGCCCTTGGATGAATTTCAAATATTGCACCAAGTCCGTGCGGTAGGCCGACGTCGTATTGACGGTCAGTTCGCGTTCCTTCATTACGTGGGCAAGAAATTGCTCAATTAATTCATTCATCGGGTGCTCTCCTCGTGTCATTACAGTTGCAGTGACGCAACATCGTCATCGGCACGCTCACGGGCCGACCCAATCGAAAAATACTTGGCTTCCGCGTGATGCACCACAATCGCTGCCGTGCTCTGCTCGGGAATCAATTGAAAGGCCTCGGTCAATGTCACGCTGATGCGCTCGGTCGGCAAAATCGCAAACAATTTGGTATGCTCATCGAGGTCGGGACAAGCCGGATAGCCCCACGAATAGCGCCGCCCTTGCTCACCCGTCAACCCCAAGCTCTGGCGCACCAATTTGTTGGTGTATTCGGCCAAGGCCTCGGCCAGCGACACACCCAAGCCGTGGATAAAGTATGAGCGGCTATAATCGCCCTGCTTTTGCAGTTCTTCGGTCAAATCATCGACCTTGGTACCCATCGTGACCACCTGCAACGCTACCACGTCGTATTCACCCGATTCCACCGAACGGTAGTAATCGGCGATACACAAGCGTTCGCGTTCGGGCTGACGAGGAAAGACAAAGCGGGTCAATTCTTTGCTCCGGTCGGTGGGATCATAGACAATCAAATCATGCCCTTGCGATTGACACGGGAAGTAGCCATAGACCACTTTGGGCTCAAGCCAGCCATCACGCTCGGCTTCGCGTACCAAATCGCGCACCATGATGTCAAAATCAGCCTTGAGTTTTTCCCATTCCTCGCCCTTGGCGTTTTTGGCACCCCATTGCAGGCGGTACATGGCGTTGCGGTCGAGGCAGGCCACCACATCGTCAAGGCGAATGCGGGTGGCGACTTGCGCCCCCCAAAACGGCGGCGTCGGCACCGGCAAATCAGTGCGGACGGCCGAGCGCACATTGGCGGTCGCCTCTGACGCCCGCCCGTGGGTGGTCAAGGTCTGGCGGCCACGCTCTTTGTCGGCTTTGGCGGTAATCGCGTCGGCGCGCACTTGGGAGCGGAAGGGGTCACGCCGCGCTTTGTCGACCAACTTGTCCATCGTTTCGAGCCCCTCAAAGGCATCTTTACAATAAAACACGCCCGCTTCGTACATGGCATCGTCACCCACAAAGGTAATGCGTTGACCATACTGGCGGTTAATCGCCGCGCCACCTACGAGGATGGGGAAATTCAAGCCACGTTTGTGCATTTCTTGGACACAAATGGGCATCTGCTTGGAAGTACTCACCAACAAGGCCGACAAGCCGATGGCGTCGGCACCCACTTCGATGGCTTTTTCGATGATGGTGTTGACGGGCACTTGTTTGCCCAAGTCATACACGGTATAGCCGTTGTTGGACATAATCGTATTGACCAGGTTTTTGCCGATGTCGTGGACGTCGCCATAGACCGTCGCCAACACCACTTTGCCTTTGCTGGTGCCTTCGAGGCGGTCGAGGTAACGTTCGAGATGCGCCACGGTTTTTTTCATCACTTCGGCGCTCTGCAACACAAACGGCAAAATCAATTGCCCAGAACCAAACAAATCGCCGACCTGCTTCATGGCGGGCAACAACACGTTGTTGAGTACGGCCACGGCTTCGAGCCCTTGGGGCGACGAGCCTTCGGCGTTTTGGGTAGAAGCCACGGTATCCCCCAATTGCAGGCCGTGGACGGTCAAGCGCTGTTGCACGGATTCTTCGATGTCGGCTTCGACGCCTTCTTTTTTGCGATGCAAAATCTTCCAGTACAAGCGCTCGTCGACGGTCATACCCGCAGTGGGGTCGCTGACTTCGCGCTCGCTGGTATCGGCATTGACATCATAAAACTGAATGTAGCGGGCCAAGGCATCTTCGCGGCGGGCAAAAATCAAATCTTCGCAGATTTCGCGTTGCTCTGCCGGCAATTCAGCATATGGCGTGACATGGGTGGGGTTGATGATGGCGGTATCGAGACCGGCAATCCGGGCATGGAACAAAAAGACCGAGTTAAGCGCAGCGCGGGCATGGGGTGCCACGCCAAAGCTCAGATTACTCACGCCGAGGGTGGTGAAACAGCCCGGAATGTGCTGTTTGACCAAACGGATGCCTTCGAGGGTTTCGACGGCGGCATTGCGCAATTCTTCTTGGCCAGTAGTAATCGGGAAGGTCAGCACGTCAAATACCAACGCTTCGTTAGGTACACCAAACTCGTCACGGGCGATTTGGGCGATACGTTGGGCGACTTCGAGCTTGCGGGCGGCGCTATGCGCCATACCTGTTTCGTCGATGGTCATCGCCACCGTGGCAGCACCATAACGTGCGACCAGCGGCATGATTTTGTCGATTTTTTCGCCGCGACCACCTTCCAGCGACACCGAATTCACCAGCGCTCGGCCTGGGTAACTGCTCAAGGCAGCCTCGAGGACATCGGCTTCGGTGGTGTCGATGACGAGGGGCAATTCCACATTCATGGTCAGTTTTTTAATCAACATGACCATCTGCTCGAGCTCGTCGCTGCGTTCGGTCATAGCCACACAGACATCGAGCATGTGCGAGCCACTATCGACCTGCTCACGGGCTACTTCGAGCACGCCGTCGTAATCATCGGCCAGCAATAATTTTTTGACTTTGCGTGAACCGAGGGTATTGACCCGCTCGCCGATCATCGTCAAGGTACCGTCTTGTTGCATGGCGGCCGCGCGGATGCCCGACGAAATGCTGGGGATGTATTCGATTTCACGGGGGGCCGGCACAGGATGTGCACCGATTTGGGCGCGGAGTTTGGCGATGTGGGCGGGGCGAGAGCCACAGCACCCTCCCACCACATTCACGCCGTACTGCGTGACAAATTCGCTGAGGATTTTGGCGAAGGGATCTGGTTCCATCGGGAATACGGTCGCGCCGTCCACTTCGATGGGCAAGCCGGCATTGGGGATACACGAAATCGGTTTGCGCGAATGGGTCGTCAAATATTGAATCGCCTCGCGCATATGCTCGGGGCCGGTGCTACAGTTGAGGCCGATCACATCTACCGGCATCGCTTCCATGGTGGCGATATAGGCAGGAATGTCGGTGCCAAGCAACATGCGCCCACTCATGTCGAGGAAGATTTGCGCTTGCACGGCCACATCGGGACGGTTGAGATCGGCTTTGGCGCGCCGCAAGCCATCGAGGGCGGCTTTGACTTCGAGGATGTCGACGCTGGTTTCGACCAACAACAAATCAACTCCCCCGTGGATCAAGGCGGTGGCTTGCTCATAAAACGTATCGCTGAGTTGTTGGAAGGTCACATCGCTCAAGGCGGGGTCATTGGACGACGGCAACTTGCCGGTCGGTCCGATCGAACCGGCTACATAGCGCGGGCGACCATCGTTGGCTTCGTACTCGTCGGCCACACCACGCGCCAAGCGGGCTGCGGCGATATTGACTTCGGCGACCCGTTCGCCCAGACCCCATTCTTCGAGGCGCGGGCGCGTGCTTTGGAAGGTACAGGTCTCGAGCACATCGCTGCCCGCTTCCATAAAGCTACGGTGAATGTTGCCGATGACGTCGGGGCGGGTGATGACCAAATAATCGCGGCTGCCAAAGGTGCGCTCGCCGCCGTAGTCTTCGGCGGTCAAATCATAATCGTCGATGCTGGTGCCCATGGCGCCGTCATATAACAACACGCGGTTTTTTAATGCGTCGAGGTAATTTGGTCGTTTCATTGTCTTCCCTTGTTGCAAAATAGTGCCAAACAGCGCATTTCAATTACATTATGTAATCATACTACGGGCGATAGCATTTATCAACTTTTTTTGGAGCAAAATCGTACTTTTATTGTATTTCGTGAGTACCATTATTGAAAATCGCGTGGGGCGCGACGTGAACCGCCAGATCCCCCGCGCGCAGGGTCACATCACCACTGATGGTCACGTCAGTAGCAAAGGTGATATCGCCATCGACCTGCAAGGCGGTACAGTCGTGCAGGCGGGGAATGCCCGGCGCAAAGCGCGCTTCGAAGTCGGCAATGACGCGGTAGAAGCGTTGATCAAGGGTGATTGTGGGCAGGGGTCGGTCGTCGACGGCCACCACATGGTAGTGCTCATTGACCATAAAGCGGTCAGAGCGGAGCAACAGCAAATCTTGGCAGTTTTTGACCGGCATAAAGCGCTGGCGCGGCACAGCCACGGCTTGGGCACCGGCGATAAGTCCGATGGCCGCCCCCATGGCGCTTTCGAGTTGGATTACGGCGGGGGAGGCGGCGTCACGCACGTCGACGGTTTTGCGATTGACGATGATAGGCAACGGCAAAAAGCCGCCGTAGTGGGCCAGCAAGTCACGCAACGGGCGCAACGCCAGCCAGACATTGTTGGTATTGAAGTAGCGGTGGCGGCTAATGTCTTGGAAGGCCGGCATATCGTCACTAGGGCATTGGGCACTTTCGCGCAATACCAAGCGCCCATCGCTGGATTGGGCCAGGTGTCCTCCTTTGCGATCGGCATCGGTGCGGGCAGTGACTTCCATCAAAAAAGGAATCTGGTGGCTGGCAATATAGCCGAGGATGCGCAAATCGGGGGTGGCGCCGAGGTTGTCGATATTGGCCGAAAAGAGGTATTCGTAGCCGTCGGCCAGCAATTGGTCGAGGGCGCCGCTACTCCACAGCACGCGGTAGAGTTCGCCATGGCCGGGGGGGCACCATTCGAGGGCGGGGTGGTCAAGCCAGGCCACGGGTTGCAAGTTGTCGGCGCGCACCTTGGGGACGCGGCCTTGGAGCAGGTACTGGCTGGCGATATCGGGGTAATTGGCCAGCAACGCCTGGGTATCGGCGTCGGTGGCAAAGCTATTCATAAATAGCAACGGCAGGGGGATGCCGGTTTGGCTCATCAGGTGACGGTGTTGTTTGGCGACGATATCAAGGAAGGTGTCGCCGTCGCGCACCAGCAGGAGTGATTTGGCCTGCTCGAGCCCCATGCCGGTACCCAGGCCGCCGTTCAGGCGCAGCACGACAGTGCGGGCCAGGGCTTGTTGGCCGGCAGGCAGGTAGTGGTCGAGGTCGGCAAGCTGGGGCAATTCGGTGACAGGGGCGATGGTGGCTTCGGGCATCATGCCGGTGGCACCACTAGCCAATTGGGCATAGGCATCACGGAAGGCGGCAATCGCGGCGGGGTCGAGGTGGGCGGCCTGCATTTTGGCCACAAAATCGGGAATCGACATACCGGCAATACTCCCAACAGTGCATTATGACGCAGTATAGCATGGAGAGATAGGGGTTTCGTTGTCTTGGACAGCGCTATCTCAGCTCGCCACTTTGGGGCTATCGAATACCCGGGGCGATCTCGGTATCAATTTCGGTTTCAAATTCAGTATCAAATTCAGTATCAAATTCGGTATCAAATTCGGTATCAAATTCGGTATCAATTTCGGTATCAAATTCTGTACCAATTTCGGTATTAAATTCGGTATCAAATTCAGTATCAATTTCGGTATTAGTGACGAGAAAGGATATAACCATATGCCGCAATCACTCGCACAAATCTTAGTACATCTGGTCTTCGCGACAAAGTACCGTGTACCGATTCTTGCCGACGATATCCGGGATGAGCTCCATGCGTACATTGGCGGGATTATTGCAAACCAAAAAGGCACGCTGCTCAAGGCTGGCTCGGTCGCCGATCACATCCATCTCCTGATTGCCCATCCGCGCACCTGTGCACCGGCGGAGTTGGTGCAGGAGATCAAATCGGGATCTTCCAAATGGCTCAAGACCAAAGGCACGCGCTATGCCAATTTCCATTGGCAAGGTGGATATGGGATTTTTTCGGTCAACCCCAGAGATCGTGGTGTGGTGGAGCGTTCCATCGCCAACCAGGCTGAACATCACCGCAAAAAAACGTTTCAATATGAATACCGCCGTATGTTGAAACAATATGACATCCAATATGATGAACGCATGGTGTGGGATTGAACCATGCGTCGCCCTACTCAGCTCGCCCCTTCAGGGCTTCATCATCGAATACCCGGGGCTATCTCAGCTCGCCCCTGCAGGGCTTCATCATCGAATACCCGGGGCGTTGCCCCGGGCGAGCTCATCTTGCCCCAACGGGGCAATGCGCATGGAATCAACCCCGGTCTCGTCGTGGCACCCACGTTGATATTCGTTTCCCATTGCCCCGTTGGGGCGGCATGCGACAGAGGAATATATGATTGACAAATGAGCCAAACTGTTTAAAATGAATTCAGACTCATTCAATTTTAATGTTGTCTGGAGTAATCGAATTTTAAGCGAAAGGGAATTCCTATGCGTCGCACACTTTCATTGCTGTTGTTGTCCATTGTTGCGATCTTGTCGATCTCGGCCTGCAGTGGTGTAACCCACAAAATCACAATTACCGCTCCTCCGGCAGCCGACCTGTGTGGTCTCTACGTTTCGGCAGGTGGTGCAGACGCATTCGGCGAAAACAACCTCAAGGACGGGGCAGTGTTGGCAGCCAAGGCCGAAACGGCCATCGTAGTCCCCGCTGCTGGTAACTACGACCTCAAGCTCGTCACCTGTGACGGCCGTGAAGAAGTCATGCCCATCGCAGTACCGTAAGGTTGATTGCTTCTATTCATCCCCGTGCGCCGATTGGCCTACGGGGATTTTTTGTTTCATATTTGGGGCGGGGCTGTTTGCAAAAAGCCCCGCCCCAATCCGACCTCCAGAAATACCGTACGGGGGGTAACGGCACACTGCGCCCCCAGAAATACCGTACGGGCGCGGCATGCTGCGCCCACCGTTTGAATCCATTGCTGGGTATATTGCAATAAAACCCCCACCAATAGTTCCCCACATGATAAAATTAAAAATCTACGGGCGCTTATACCTCGCCCCTAATCGTCTTCCACCACCGCACTACCGGTAACCTATAATGAACGCATCCACCTATCGGAGCACTGCAGCGATGACGCCTTCACGTCGGACCGGACTCATCCTCTGTACCATCGCCGCCATGGTTTGGGCAGGTACCGCCCCCGGCATCAAATACCTGCTCGACGTCTATCACGTCCCGGGCGTGACACTGGCATTTTGGCGCGATGTCTTTGTGACCATCGCCGTCATGGGTATGCTGCTGGTACGCAACCGCGCCGCGCTGCGTGTGAGCAAAGCCGACTTCACGCCGTTGGCCATCTTGGGCGTCGTCTCCATCGGTATCTACCACGCCTTGTGGATTTGGTCGGTCAGCCTCAACGGCGCCGCCATCGCGGTCGTGCTCATCTATCTCTTCCCCACCTTCGTCACCATCGGCGCGCGCTTCATGTTCGGCGAGCAGCTACGCACAGTGCAGGTCATCGGCTTACTGTTGTCGCTAATCGGCATGGGACTGCTGGTCAAACTCTACGACCCCGAACAGATCAAACTCAACTGGTTGGGCATCGTCGTCGGCCTGACCACCGCCGTCCTGCAGGCATTCTATGTGCTATACACCCAAAAGGCCGTGCGTACCGTTAACCCGTGGGCGTCGTTGGGCATCACCATGGCCACCGGCTCGATCACACTATTGGTCATGCTGCTCGCCGCACCGTTAGTGGTGGGCCAGGCGGCCGCACCAGGCATCTTCCAGGTCGGCGATCTGACCGCCTGGCTCATTTTGTTGGCGCTGGCGATTGGACCAACCTTGGGCGGCTACGCGTTGTTCAACCTGTCGCTCCAGCACATCCCCGCCAGCACCGGCGGCCTCATCCTGGTGCTCGAGGCACCCACCGCCAGCGCCATCGCCATTCTGTTCCTCGGTGAGCAGTTGGTGCCATTGCAGTACGCCGGCATGGCGCTGATTTTTGTCTCGATTTTGTTACCTACCCTATGGAAGCGCGCCGCTACGGCCTAACAACGAGGACGCTATGAATATCTCGCAGATGAATTGGCTGCAGGTCGAGGAATACCTCGCCCACGACGACCGCTGCGTCTTGCCCCTGGGCAGCACCGAACAACACGCCTACCTCAGCCTCAGCGTCGATAGTATTTTGGCCGAAAAATGCGCCAACGACGCCGCCGAGCCCCTAGGTATTCCCGTTTTTCCGGTGGTGAGTTACGGCATGGCGCCTTACTTTCAGGCCTACCCGGGCACCATCACCCTGCGCATCGACACCTACATCAGCCTGGTGCGCGATATTTTGAATAGCATGTACCATAGCGGCTTCCGGCGCATTACCATCGTCAATGGCCATGGCGGCAACAGCCCCGTCGATGGGCTGGTCACCGAATGGATGGCCGACCACCCCGGCAGCCAAGTCAAGTTCCACAATTGGTGGCGCGCCCCCCAAACTTGGGCCAAAGTCAAAGCTATCGACCCCATAAGTAGCCATGCCTCGTGGATGGAAAACTTCCCGTGGACCCGGTTGCCAGGCATCGACCTCCCCACCACCCAAAAAATCGTCCCCGATCGTACTGGCATGATTAATTTGGTGGGTGAAAAAATGCGGGCCTTTTATGGCGACGGCAATTACGAAGGCTACTACCAACGCAGCGACGCCGAAATGCTCGCACTGTGGGACGTCGCTGTCGCCGAAACCCGCGCACTCATGAGCACCGGCTGGGATACCCCCTGAGCCAGTACTGTTTTCAACACAGAAAGACCACCCCCATGCATATTGAATTTGCCCACAAAACCGTCATCGTCACCGGCGCCGCCCACGGCTTTGGGCGAGCCATCGCCGTGGCCTTTGCCCAACGCGGTGCCCATGTCTGGGCCTGCGATTTGATTGCCAGTGAGCTCGGCGAAACCCAACAGCGCTGTGCTGACGCCGGCGGTCAATGCACAGTACGCACCGTCGATGTCACCGACGTGGCCCAAGTCAAAGCCTTTGTGGCCGAAGCCATTGCCAGTGCCCCCAGCGGCACCATCGACATTTTGGTCAACAACGCCGGTGGTGTGCTCGGTCAAGTCGGCCAGCCCATCGAAAACGTCAGCATGACGCAGTGGAACGACATCATCGCCGTCAATATGAGCGCGGCCTTTTATTTCGCCCAAGCAGTGGCAGCGGGCATGAAGGCCGCCCGCGCCGGCCGTATTATCAACATTTCGAGTGGCGCCGGCCTGGGACCAAGCCTGACCGGCATCCAAGCCTATGCCACCGCCAAAGCCGGTCAAATCAATTTGACTCGCCAGCTCTGTCACGAACTGGGGCCATTTAACATCACCGTCAACAACATTGCCCCCGGGTTTGTGTTGTCGAATTCCAATACCCAGCGCCAATGGGAGGCTTACGGCCCCGAAGTGCAACAATCGCTGGTGGCGAGTATCGCCTTGCAACGCCTCGGCCAACCCGACGACATCGCCAACGGGGTGCTCTTTTTGGCGTCGGATTATGCCAGCTGGATTAGTGGCCAAGTACTCTCGATCGACGGCGGCAAATAGCCGACCCGCACCCACAAAGGATGATTTTCATGCCCAAAACAATTCGGATTGCCCTGGCTGGCCTCGGCAACGTCAACCTCAACTTGCTACGGATTTTGCGCTCACAAGCCACATTGCTGGCTGACACCTATGGCTTGCGCTTCAGCGTGGTCGCCGTCTGTGATTCGAGTGGCGGTGCCGCCGCTGCCGATGGTCTCGACATCGACACCCTGATCGCCACCAAAGAAGCCAAGCGCGGCGTGGCCAGCTTGCCCCAAGGCAGCCCCAGCCTGATCGCCCAAACCATCGTCGAAACTATCGCTGCCGATGTCTTTGTCGAGGCGACCCCCGTCAACCTGCAAACGGGCGAGCCGGGGTTGAGCGCCGTACGCACCGCTTTGCAAAAAGGGATGCACGTCGTGCTCGCCAACAAAGGTCCGTTGGCATTGGCCTACCCTTCCCTGGCGTTGCTCAGCGACATGGGTAGCGATGTGACCCTGCCCAAAATGCGCTTTTCGGCCTGTGTCGGCGGCGCCTTGCCCACCATCAACCTCGGCCGCCGCGATTTGGCCGGCACCGTGATTGAATCGGTCGAAGGGGTGCTCAACGGAACCACCCAGTATATTTTGCGCTCGATGGAGCAGGGTGGTAGCTACGCCGAAGCCCTCAAAGAAGCCCAAGAGCGCGGCTTGGCCGAAACCGACCCCACCCTCGATGTCGAAGGGTGGGATGCCGCCAACAAACTGACCATCGTCGCCAATGCGGTGCTCAATCAGCCCACCAACGTGCGCGACTTTGCCGTCACCGGCATCACCCACCTCACCGCCGCCGACCTGCAAGCCGCCGTCGCCAACGGCGAACGCATCGTGTTGTTGTGCCGCGGCGTGCGCAATGCCCAAGGCAGCTATGATTTGAGCGTGGCCCCCACCGCGCTGCCCAGCGACCATCCCTTGGCGCGCATGAGCGGCTGGGAAATGGGCGTGGTCTACCACACCGACATTTCGGGGCGTGCCAGTGCCACCTCAGCCGAACGCGGACCCATGCCTACCGCCGCCGCCATGTTGCGCGATTTGATAGACGTCGGTCGCTAAAAACTGATTGCTGAGGGATGTGCCGTCATCACCGACGGTGCATCCCCTTTTTTATGATTCGGCCAAAAATGCCTGTACCTCGGCCACAAACAATACCTCCTTGGCGACCGGCACAAAAAAGAAATTGTTGAGATAGCGCCCAAAATCATGGGCGGCGATGGCGTGGGGGTCTTGGTCGCGCGCCACCACAAAGTCTTGCACCGGCGCCAACGTGGCCGTGCGCGGATTGACGTAGTAGCCCCGATAATCCAGCGCCTCCAGCCGTGCAAAAATCGTTTCGATGGGGAATTGATGGTGGCGCGCCTCAATTTCGATGAGCACCAGCGGTTGACGGGCAGTCAGAAACTGCGCTGCACCGTTGATGACGGCCAATTCATGCCCTTCTACATCGATTTTAATCAACCCCACCGGTCCAAACGCCAGGCGTTGCGCCACGGCATCGAGGGTATCGCGCTGCGCCGTCGTGGTGTGCGCCGCCGTTTGGGCGGGCTCGCTGTGTTGGTTGAGGCTGGCGCGACTATCAAAGCGACGCCCATTGATAAACGGCACCCGCAGCGTAGCGAGCCCCTGTTGGTCAGACAAGGCGATGGCAAAGACCTGCGCCTGGGGGAAGTCCCAGCGCAAGCGTCGATATAAGTGCGGCAACGGTTCAAACAAATAGAGATTTTTGGCCCCTACGATGTCTTCCATGGCGGTGGCATAGACGCCCACATTGGCCCCCACATCAATCATCCCGCGCGGGGCAATCGTGATGGCGCGGATGATTTGGGCTTCGATATCAAATGGCGATTGGGCATCGTCGCGACGCGTGGCCATTAGTTGCGCGCGCAGGGCAGCTTTTTTGCGGGCGGGGACCAGCACGCCCAGCCCTCGTTGCCACAATGCGTATATGCGCGCGCCCACCGTTGTTTTTTTCATCAAAAACCTCACGTACAATAGAGATATTCACTATAGCAACCATGAACAGATTGCCATGATTATCCCACCTATTTTCACCACCCGCCGCTACATACGCCTATTTTTCAGTACCGATTGTGCGGTTCTATTATGGAAAAAAATAGGGCTGCGCCGTGAAGGAGATTGCCGTCAGTGCATTCAACGCAGTACCCACGCATGGATGGGAGCGTATCGCTCTGCGCTGTTACATGACGGATGGAGTCAAGCATGATTATCCAATTCGACGGTGAGATTTTCGAATGGCGGGGGCCGGCGCCTTTTTTGTTTGTGGCGATTCCCGATGAGCCGAGTCGTGACATCAAAGCGCTGTCGCAACTGGTCACCTATGGCTGGGGCGTGATTCCGGTGACGGTTCAGTTGGGGCAAACCACATGGCGCACCTCGCTTTTCCCCAAAAACGGTCGCTACCTCGTGCCCGTCAAGGTGGTCGTCCAAAAAGCAGAGCAGGTAGGCGCAGGCGATATGGTATCACTGACGGTCACCGTCGGGAATTAAGGAAGGATATTGATGACCAACGCACTCACATTTACCGCCCTGATCCAAAAGGAAGGGGCTTTTACCTTTATCGCCATCCCCGTCGCCCCCGCCAGCCAGTGGGGGGCGCGCCCGCGCTATCACGTTTGTGGCACCATCGACGGCATCGCGGTGCGCGGGTGTTTAGGCGTCAACGGGCAGGATTATTTTTTGCGGCTAGGGGCGGCCTGGTTGCGCGGCACCAGCATCGTGCCCGGTGTAAAGGTCAGTGTCAGCCTTGACCTCGAGGGTCCCCAAGAAGATAATTTAGCTGACGATATTGTGGCGGCGCTTGGGTCCAACCCTGCTGCCCAGGCCTTTTTTGACGGCTTACCCACTTTTTACCGCAAAAAATACCTGCGCTGGATAGACAGCACCAAACGCAGCCCCGATATCCGCGCCCAGCGCATCAATGAAATGATTACCCTACTCGCCAACGGGCAACGTGAGCGCTAACCCGCCGCAATTACCACATGAAATGGAGCAACTAGTATGCCAGCACGTGCTTTTTTGCAAAAAGTCATGACGGCGCCCAAGGGTGAAGTGCATCAATTACACGGCGCCAAAGCCGCCAAAATGCACGCGCAGACAATGTACATTCCTTCGCCACTTGACGTTGCCTTGGTCATTCAGGCTATTCCAGCGGGGCAGACCCGCACCCTCGGCGACATCCGTCAGACGCTTTCGACCCTGCACGGGGTCCATACCACCTGCCCCGCCAAAATAGTAGTCTATTGGAAGTGGTTGGCGGCGGCCACAGTCGAGCTTGATGGCGCACCTTCGCCCTATGACATCCCGTGGTGGCGCATCCTCAAAGACGGCAAACCGAGCCGCCACATGCCCGGGGGCATCGCCAATCAATTGGCGTTGATCAAGGCCGAGGCCGTCTAATCCCAAACCCGGGCGTTGCCCCGGTCTGGTATGTGCGTTAATTTTCAATTATCCATTTTCAATTTTCAATTCAACAACGTACATGGCGCCGTTTGAAGCCAATCCGCCCTTTGGTGATGGCCTGGGTGATATTCGCCAGTGGGTCAGCGTACATTGGTTTTTTGGTGGGGGTGGGTGCAAGCAATTGATTGACAATGCCAGCAGTATGCATGGCCTGCGCGTGCAACGGCCGATACGACACCCCTACCGCCGTCACAAAGCGGATCATGGCGTTTTGGATGAACAATGGTTTGTGCGCGATGGTCGCTTCGACCCGATCCAACAATTGTTGGATGTGCGTGGGGTCAAATTCGTTATCTTTGCGCGAGCCCAGCAGCCATTCGTAGCAACTCCATCCCCCCGATTGCACGAACTCACCCGGGTCATTGATGAATTCATCCGCTAATGGCTGAGCGAAATCGGTCTCGGCCAAGGTCACCGCCACCACGAATTCTGACAGCATGTAACAATCTGCCCGCCCGATCCAACGACGAAAATCATCAGGCGTCATCGTTTGGGTATTGGCAATCATGCCCGCCAAATACATAGCGTCATAATTACCCGTGGCAAAGAGCCCTTCGGCTAACACTTGATTACCAATCATCGGCTTGGCAATCGGCTTCAACACCCCCACCGGCACGCCAAACATGGGCTCGCGCACCCCTTGGCTGACGTAGTGTTTTTTGGTGCGGGCACTGTTCAGGGTGGCCAATGTAGCCAGGATATCGCTGATTTGTTGCTGCATATGAGATACTCTTTGGTCGCTCACTATCGGATTAGGGCTATTTTATCATGCAGGGCGCATCCCCCGTTCCTTCGCACAATTCTTTCCAAACGGCTATAATTACCACACATTTTGAATTTGGCATCACAAAAACCCACTTGAAAGGTCCCGTATGCGTATCACCCGACACTGGCTGGTGGTAGCGGCAATTGCCGGTGCCTTGATTATTTCGGCGGGGACCCGCGTGGCCCCTGGGGTGTTTTTGCCGTTATTAACCAAAGAATTTGGCTGGAGCCGGGCGTCACTTGGCTTGGCAGTCTCGATTGGCTTGATTTTGTATGGGCTGGCCGGTCCGTTTGTGGGCACACTCATCGAGCGCATCGGCACGCGCGGCACGGCTATTTTTGGCATGCTATTAATCGCCGGCAGTGCTGTCGCCGGCACCACCATCCACGATACCCTGATGTTTAGTCTGTATTGGGGTGCGCTGAGCGGGCTAGGCACGGGCATCGTCGGCGGCGTGCTGGGTGCCACCGTGGCCACCCGCTGGTTTGTGGCCCGGCGCGGTCTGGTGCAAGGAATGTTTGGCGCGGCCACTAGCGCCGGCCAACTCTTGTTTGTGCCGGTACTAGCGCTGGTCGGAGCGGCCAGTGGCTGGCGCTATGCGTCGTTGCTGCTCGCGGTCGTCACGATTGTTTTGTTGATTCCGATTGTCATTTTTGTACGCACCGACCCCAGCGATATCGGCCTAGCGCCGTTCGGTGGCGAAGCCACTGCCCGTGCCAATGGCGTCGCCCAAGTGGGGGTGATGCGCATCGCCCTCGCCAGTCGCGATTTTTGGTTGCTCGCCAGCACATTTTTTATTTGTGGCGCAACATCCAATGGCTTGATTGGCACCCATTTGATGGCCCACGCCCTCGAACACGGCTTTACCACCAATGTGGCGGCGAGTGTGCTGGCCTTGATGGGGGTAATGAATTTTGTCGGGACGCTGGCCTCGGGCTGGCTGACCGACCGCTACCCACCGCGCCGGTTGTTGGCCATCTACTACGGCTTCCGTGGCATCTCATTGCTGTTGTTGCCGTTTGTGCATGACCCCCTCGGGCTGTCGATTTTTGCCATCATGTTTGGGTTGGACTATATCGCCACCGTGCCCCCCACCGTGGCCCTCACCAGCGAAGTCTTTGGGGCCCGCAATGTAGGCATTGTCTATGGTTGGATCTTTTGTGCCCACCAAATGGGTGCCGCCTTGGCCGCCTGGTTGGGGGGCGTCGCCCATGATGCCACCGGCGATTATTTGATGGCGTTTCTGTTGGCCGGGCTTACCGCCGGTATCGGCAGCGCCCTGGCATCGCGCATCAATCGCCCTGTCGCATCACTAGCAGCCGTTGCCTGATTATTGGAGCACGCACACCATGATCGATGCCATTCAATTCGACGAAGCGCTCCAGCGCATCGCCCCCTATGTCCGGCATACGCCGTTGTTACCGATGCCGCCGTTGCGTGGGGAATTTCACCCGCATTTGACCCTCAAACTCGAAAACCTGCAAGTCACCGGGTCATTCAAGGTACGCGGGGCGTTTAACACGTTGCTCCAGATGTCACCCGAAGACCGCGCCAGGGGGGTTTGTAGTGCATCGGGTGGCAATCATGGGGTGGCGTTGGCCTATGCCGCCTGGCGCCTCGGCTGCCCCGCAACAGTGTATCTGCCCGAACGCGCTACCGCCGACCGCGAAGCGCGCATTGCCGCCTGGGGTGCCACCGTGGTGCGTCACGGCGCCGCCTGGGACGATGCTCATGTGGCGGCGGTGGCGTTTAGCGCACAACACGCCATCCCCTACATCCATTCATTTGAAGCCTTGCCGACCGTCATCGGCCAAGGCACCGTCGGTCTCGAAATGCTCAGCGACGTCCCCGACGCCGACTTGTTTATCGTTGCCATCGGCGGCGGCGGCTTGATTTCGGGCGTGGCCACTGCGATTAA
>CALQBW020000026.1 GCA_943328915.2 Singulisphaera sp. GP187
TGAAACAGTAAATATACAAACACATTTTACCACACCACATATTTCCCCCAAATCACGATACCTGTTATTTTGATGACAAATAACTGAATACACAATTCCCCGCCGTTTTTTGGAACACGCGAGGTTTCAAAAACGAGCTACGATTTTGGTGTAGGTTCGGTTTTTTGGGCGATTTCTGTTGATACATTGCGCATGTAAAAATAATAGGCAATCGAAGCCGCAACGCCGGCCAACGGTATGCCGAACAATATTCCCCACGGCCCGGCGATTACACTGCCGATAAGCAATGCGGCAAATACCAAAAGCGGGTGTAACCCCACAATCCGTCCCAGGATGCGTGGCAAAATCATATTGAAAAGCACTTGCTGTACCACCAGCATGACAATGACAAAAGGGATGATAATTCCGGGTTTGTTTACTCCCGCAACGATAATCGGTGGGATCAACGCAGCGGCACCACCGACCAACGGTACAATGACTACGATACTGACAATAATCGTGGTAAGGGTGATACTATTCAGGCCAAATATGGCCATCACAATGGCGTTGAGGATGGCATATAATAACGAACTCAAAATCTGGGCACGCATGTAACCGCCAAACGTTTGACTAATAATATTGCTAAACGTACGGGCTTCCGGTTGCCATTCCGGTGGGCAGAGGCTCAATAATCGAGTGTACAGTTGCGGGCCATCAACTGCCATGTAATAACTCAAAATCAACACAATCACAATATTAATAGCAACTGCGGCGAGGCCGCCGGCTAATCCCAAGGACTGCTGAATCGCACTCCCGCCAAACGTGCCGAGCTGTGCAGCGATTGCTTCAGGTTGGAATACTGCGGCTAAATTCGTATTTAATCCAAATCGACTCAATTGGACTTCGATATCAGCAAAAAAAAGCGTGACGAGGCTCAACAGTTCGGGTACATTTTGGACGAGCAAATTGAGCTGGGTATACGTCACAGGTATGAATGCAAATATCGCTACTGTTAATAGCGTTAATAACACCACGTAGATGAATGGTACTGCAAACCGTCGTGCAATATGGAATTGCTCGAGTAAGTCATACAGTGGTTCGATAATCAATGCCAGTAACCAAGCAATGATAAACATCAATAGCGGCGTAGCCAGCAATGCAGTAATTACGGCAAAGCGTTCGATTAAAAATACTCCGACGCCGATAATTGCCAGCCAGAGCATGATATTTACTAGTCGTGGATTCGGCATATTACTCCATCGTAATTATTTTGCGAAAGAATTGCTGGCAATCAAATGCAGTGTCGCTACTCGATAATCGTAGCCAACTGCCATCATACTGCAAAATACGTGTCCGGGCGGTATCACGTAAATAGGCAGATAGCAGATTGTCGTGGATCCAGCTACTCAAATGCGGATCACGAATGGGGAATAATGTCTCGACGCGGCGATCAAGGTTGCGTTCCATAATATCAGCACTGCCTACATATACCTCTGGCTTTTGATTATTGGCGAACCAATAGATGCGACTATGCTCTAGGTAACGCCCGACGATACTCCGCACCCGGATATGTTCACTCACTCCAGGAATGCCTGGTCGCAGGGCACACATACCGCGGATAATGAGGTCGATTTCGACACCGGCCTGGGCTGCGTCATAGAGGAGTTCGATAATTTTTTGGTCAACCAACGAATTTGCCTTGAAGATTATTTGCGCCGGCATACCAGCTTTGGCATGAGTGATTTCACGTTCAATCATAGACGAAAGGCGGGCACGTAAATTCACTGGTGCTACCAGTAACGCAAGATATTGATCGTGTTTGGCATACCCAGTCAAATAATTAAAGACATCTGCCACATCAGCGGTGATATCAGGATTACTCGTCATCAAGCCAATGTCGGTATAGCCACGTACGGTACCTGCATTGTAATTCCCTGTGCCGACATGGACATAGCGGCGTAACAAATCGCCTTCGCGCCGGACGACCAAGGCCATTTTGGCGTGTGTTTTGAGGTTGGGCACACCATACACCACATGCACACCGGCTCGTTCGAGCGCTCGTGCCCATGTGATGTTGTTTTCTTCGTCAAAACGCGCCTTTAATTCAACCAATACTGTTACCTGTTTGTCGAGGTCACGGGCATGCATAAGGGCACGCACTATTGGCGAGTTACTCCCAACGCGGTATAGGGTTTGCTTAATGGCAAGGACATTTGGGTCGGTCGCTGCGGTTTCGATAAAGTCAATCACCGGTTGGAATGAGTCATAGGGGTGATGCAAGAGAACATCACGTTGCCGCAAAACATCCCACATCGCTTGTGGTTGCGCTAAGTCGCGGAATTGGGTGGGGATACGTGGCACGTCGGGCTCATCTTTGAGGTCAGGTCTATCGAGTTTGAGTAATTGAATCAACACGGATAAGCCTAATTGTCCCCGAATTTCGTAGAGTTCGTCGGGGTCAAGATTGAGATTTTGCAGCAGTAATTGTTGTAAGCGTGTGGGCATTCCCGGTTGGACGGCCAGGCGTACCACTGCCCCGAATCGCCGTTGCCGGATGTTTTCTTCGATGGCTAGGAGCAAATCATCGGCTTCATCTTCTTCTATTTCGAAGTCGGCGTTGCGAGTAATCCGGAACGGATGGACTTCGCGCACGAGTTCGGTCGGGAAGAGGCGATATAAATTGGCCGCAATAATCTGCTCAATCCACACAAAACAACTGCATTGGGCTGCAGTGAGTCCTGCGGGAATTTGTTCGGCATTGGGAGTAAGCGCGATCAGGCGCGGTAACACGGCTGGCACTTTGACGCGCACAAATCGTTCGCTTTGTTCATTGCCAATCACGACTGCCAAATTGAGGCTTAAATTCGAAATCAATGGGAAGGGATGACTTGCATCAAAGGCTAAAGGGGTCAATACTGGCTGGATTTGATTGACAAAATAGTCATCCATTTGTTGCCGCTGGCGATCGCCTAACTCGGCATAATCGAGCAACCAGATGCCTTGCTCGCGTAATTTTGGCGTAACGTCTACGTGCCAGCATTGGCGCTGTTGATTGAGTTGGATGGTGACTGCTGTACGTATTGCGGTGAGTTGCTCCGAAGGAGTGAGCCCATCGGGTGAGGTGGTCTGCACACCTGCACGACGCTGTTGGTGGAGGCCAGCGACCCGAATCATAAAAAACTCATCCATGTTCGTACTGGCAATCGCCAAGAATTTCACGCGTTCAAGCAGTGGAGTCTGCGGATCAAGTGCTTCTTCGAGTACGCGCGCATTAAATTCAATCCAACTTTGTTCGCGATTGAAGAGTCGCGGAGCTGGATGTGTTTGTTTAGTGGTGCGGCGGACGCGAGTCATAATGAATCCCCTTTTGCAAAAATACCTTTATTTGAGTATCGTAATTGATTTGGAGGTGGTTTTAATCAAATGAATGTTAACAATTGGTGAAATAGCATGGTGGCACAAACGTGCCACCATGCGTTATCCGTACAATTTATAACGTGATTTCGCGTTTTTCGGCAGATGAGCGATAGGTTGCTTCGAGTAAGCGCAAAATCGCCAAGCCATCATCGCCACTAGCGACCACACTTCCCGTTCCGCGAATTGTGTCGACAAAGCGCCGATAGATAGCGTTGTGGGCCGGTTCTGCCAAACTCGGGAGCGTGGGGATGGTTTCGATGGGGCTGCCATTGTCATCACTATAAAACCGCAAGGGCTTGTCGGCGCCATACAAGGTTGGGAAGAAATCAAAGCCCCCTTGGTTGCCGACCACTTGGATGCGTTCTTCGTTCTGGCCATAGAACGCCCAGGTGACTTCGATGGTAACGAGGCCGCCATCGGCGAGGCGCAAGTGGAGTGATGCCAGATCGTCGACATCAAATGTCCCATCCATGACGCGGTCTGAGCCCCAGCCCCCCAGGCCGCGGCGTTGGGTGCCATGAACGGATTGGACTTCGCCACGGACAGCGCTGACTTTGGGATTGCCGAGAATATACAAGACCATGTCGAGCATGTGCACGCCGATGTCAAGCAAGGCCCCGCCACCAGATAATTCTTTGCGGGTAAACCAGCTGCCAAAACCAGGGATGCCGGCACGCCGGATCATGCGTCCTGAGGCGTAGCTGATGGTGCCGATGCGTCCTTCGGCGACTTTGGCACGCATATATTGCACTTCACCACGCGGGCGATTGCTCATGTTAATTGCCAATACGCGCCCTTGGCGATGGGCGGTGGCGACCATTTCTTCACCTTGTGCCACGGTCATCGCCAAGGGTTTTTCACACAAGACATGCTTGCCTGCGTTGAGTGCCGCAATCGACACTTCTGCGTGAAGTGCGTTGGGCAGTGCAACAGTAACGGCGTCAATATTGTGGTCGGCGATAATTTCACGCCAATCTGTATATATCGTGGGGATTCCATGGCTCGTGGCGAGGGCGGTGGCGCGCTCGCGATTGGTGTCACATACTGCCACAACACTTGCGTCGCTATGGCGTTTAAATCCAGGGATATGGCCATGCATGGCTATAGCACCTGCGCCGATAATTCCTATCCGGGTGGGATTGCTCATATGGTACGACTCCTCTGTGGTTCCAACAAGAATAACAGTAGCATAGCACAACTACGTTGCGCTACGTTATAATCAAGCATGGCAAATGTTTTTATGATCAAAAGGATGGATATCGTGACAAATCCCAAACAATGGAACACTCCGCCGGCCATGGAAATCGACGTCAAAAAACGGTATGTGGCGACGCTTAGTACCAGTAAAGGTGATGTGGTTATTGAGTTGTATCCCGAACTAGCCCCCAAAACCGTCAACAATTTCGTTTTTTTGATTCGTCAGGGATTTTATGATGGTGTGACGTTCCATCGCGTCATTGATAGTTTTATGACGCAGGGTGGCGATCCCACCGGCACGGGTCGGGGCGGTCCGGGGTATAAGTTTGAAGACGAATTTGCTGGCAATACCTTGCAACATCAAGCGGGAGCGTTGTCGATGGCTAATGCCGGCCCCAACACGAACGGCAGCCAATTCTTTTTGGTGCATAGTCGTGAAAGTACGGCCCATCTTGACGGCCGCCACACGGTTTTTGGCTTGACCAAAGATATGGATATCGTGTTGGGTTTGCGCCAAGGTGACCAAATCATCAAAGCCAGCGTTGTCGAATCTGCCGGAGCGTAATCAGTGCTTCCTTTGTTGGGCACTACCGCTGCCCGCCGTGCGCGGTTGCAAATTCATCCGTCACCTGGTGCGCACAATAGTTTGCGCTACTTCCCTCAAGTGACGGGTGGGATGTGGCGTGTGGCGTGGCATTCGCTGATCATTCAATTGGCGCGCTATGTACCGTGGCTCGAAGCCAAACGCTGGTTGTATCAATTGATTGGTGTCAAAATCGGTGCCTACGCCTCGATTGGACTGATGGTAATGCTTGATATTTTTTTCCCCCAAGACATTACGATCGGCGAAGATACCATCATCGGTTACCACAGTACGATTTTGTGCCATGAATTTTTGCGACACGAATGGCGACGTGGGCCGGTGGTGATAGGGCGTGATGTCATGATTGGGGCAAATACGACGGTGCTCCCTGGAGTGGTAATCGGTGATGGTGCCACTATCTCAGCAGGGAGTTTGGTGAATCGTGATGTGCCGGCTGGTGCAATTGTCGGTGGTGTGCCGATTCGCTTGATTACCACCCAGAAAGTAGACCCTGCATGAGTCAATTTTGGCAATTGAGTGAAGATATTTTGCGGCGATTATTCAGCATAATCACTGGCATTCCTTGGATTTTTTGGACGTGTGTTTTTTTTGATGTATTGGGATTTGTCGTGGGCACTGCAATCTGGTATGGTCCGCAATTGCAACGTGCGCCTTTTTGGGCGTGGCCATTTATACCAGATTGTCCATTGGCCGCCTTACTCGGGATTATCGCCTATCTGCGCTTGCGTTACGGCTATGCCCCCGATTGGTTTACGGCCCTCGCAAGTGTGTCGTGCATCAAATACGGCATTTGGACGATGATATTTTGGAGCACCAAATGGGCAGCGACTGGCGAATACGCACCTATTGAAATTGGTTTGGTGATTGTACATTTCGCTTTGATGTTCCAAGGCATACTGTTGTGGCCAGCCTTGATGACGGTGCCTGTGCCGATGCGCCTCATGGCAGTGGCGTGGCTGGCGTTGTCTATCTATGTCGACTATGGGTTTGGCTACCATCCGGCGCTCGAGCCATCGATCACCCCCATGCAAGCCGGCAGTTGGGCGGCTGGCTTGACCGTCTTGTTGGGAATTGCGATGGCATTCCTCGTCTATCGACCAACCCCACCGACGACGGGCATAGGGGTGTAATTCCATTTACGAAATCATTTGGTCTGATTCATCAGCCTAACAGAGCCATGGCTCTGTTAGGCTGATGCGTTGTTCGTGGCAGTCGATTTGCATGGTGATGCCGATCGGAATGATGAATTGTGGGTCGGTATGACCGAAATCGACGTTGGTGACAATGGGGATTGTGGTGGCGCCAAATTCATGGTGGATGACCTGCAGGACTGCTACATCGAGGGCGATTTGTTCGCTTAACGTATAATCTCGGGCGCGGCCGATGAGCACTCCCGCCACTTTGCGAAATACATCTTGGATGCCGTAGCTGCGCAACCAGCGCGTGACGTCAGTGATACTTGGTTTTTCTTCGGATGTTTCCAGAAATAATATTTTCCCGTGCCAAAATTCTGGTGTTGGCCAATACGGTGACCCTTTGAGCCATTCGAGTACTTCAATACAGCCGCCAAACGTCTCACCCTGATGCAGACCGTTCCCTTGCAAAAACTGCCAGCCACGACTGAATTGGAGCGGTTTGAGGTCGGCTCCATAGCTTGCATCACTCCAATCACGATAGCCGTTGCAATAATGCGAATACGGTTGATAAGTCATTTGGGCATTGTGGGTAAAGAGCATATCGTGGATATGAGTGCGGTGTTGTTGCGAAAATTTGGGAAGTTGGGCGATTCCCGCCATCACACTCGGCCCGTGGAATGTCACCATCCCACCCCACACATGCGCATAAACGAGCAAGGTGCTGGTATCAGAAAACCCAATCAGGATTTTGGGGTTGGCAGCAATGAGTTGTTTGTTAAGGTGAGGCAAGACCAGCACGCTGTCGTCGCCACCAATAGATGCCCAAATCGCTGCCACCGTGGGATCAGCAAAGGCGTTATTGATATCGTCGGCACGTAAGGCGGGTTGCGAGGCAAGCGCAGGAGCAGAGAGACGGGTAGAGGGGTATTCTTTGATGCGTAATCCCCAACCGCGCAACATATTGAGTCCAGCCTCGAATATATGAGGGAATTCACTCGGACCACCCCATGACGGAGAAATAACCGCCACAGTATCACCTGGGGTTAATGCCCGTGGTTTGCGTGATTTGGTCGCCATACAGTACCTCGCAGAATGTACAACGCCCCGTTGCATTGTTTTTGCAACGGGACGATGAGCCAAATTGGCGGGAAGGGAGAGATTCGAACTCTCGAGGGCTCTCACCCTACTCGTGTTCGAGACGAGCACGTTCAACCGCTCCGCCACCTTCCCGCATTAGTAAAAGCGACTGACGCGTATGGCATCAGCCGCTTTTGTTTGGTGACTCTGGTGCGACTCGAACGCACGGCCTCTTCCTCCGCAGGGAAGCGCTCTAATCCACTGAGCTACAAAGTCACAACGGAGTCAACTGTAACATGGTTTGAAAAAAAATGCAAATCGTGTGCATATTAAATGGCGTTTCACATCAACCCAGCGTCCGCGTTGCTGCGGGTGTGTAAAGCGGAACAATAATTGTAATCTTTTTGTTTGTTTCGAAGCTTCCGAATCATTATTGGTATGCTATTATTGTGGCGGTTGGTGACCGCTTCATGACAATTTTTTTGGCTGGATGATAAAATAATGACACCACGATTGCAACTAACCTATATGTGTGATATGCCGGCAGCGGAGCTGGCGGATTTTTTCGATGATAAATTAATTGCCCATTTGGGAATGCATAATGTCCGCATTTGTCTTGCGATCCGTGATTTAAGTTCGCTCCGCGTGGCCTTGGTGCAACGCTTCAATAGCGCACGAATTGCCGTAGTGGCATGGATTGTACGTGACGAACAGCAACTCTTGCGTGAATACCGCATGCATGATGCCGCACTTGTGAGTACTCGCTATGGCGAATTTTTGCAGTGGAGCAACTTGCATGGCTTGGGGTGGGATGCCGTTGGGATTGATATTGAGCCAGATATCCGTGAAGCAGTACGTGGCGGGAATCAACCGAGTGTTGATATCAACACGTTAGTGCAACGAATCGCTGACCGTTGGCATATTGATGAAGCGACCGCCGCCTATAGCCACCTTGTTGCGCAGATGCGTTCGGATGGCTTTGCGGTCGAAAGTTACGAAATTCCATTTGTGCGCGATGATCGCGTCAGTGGTTCGACCATTGCGCGTCGTTTGTTGGGGTTACCTGATTTTGCCGCCGATCGCACAGTGATACGGCTATCAAGTAGTAATCTGCGACCCTACGGTCCCGGATTGATAGCTACCTATGCCCCTGAATCAAGTAGTGTATTGATTGGCAGTATTGCTTCAGACGAAAATAATCGCCCCTTAAGTCAATATGAATTACTGCGTGACTTGGGGCATGTGTCGGCGTGTGGTGTGACGCAAATTTATATTGCAGATATCCAGGCAGTATATGCAGTCCCAGGACTGGCAGACATGATTGTCACCCAAGCCGGGCGCCCCCAAACGCTCCCGCCAACGGATGAATTCCACCACCAAGTTGCGCGCATGCGCGCGGGCATGCGCGCATTGTTGTGGGCAGGTGCGCGACCAGCAGTGTTGTTGCCATTATTAATACCTGTATTATTGTTAATTCGGCGCATGTTGCGTGGATCAGTGAGTCAACATACGGAGATCGCAGAAAGAAAATCACCTTGAATATGAGTGATTTGGCTCATGTGTGGGATTTACCTGCACCGTGGCACATTGAGCCGATGACTGGGAGTGCCCAAAACAACCTCGCGCTTATTGTAGCGACCAATCAGCAGCACGCAGTGATGTGTATTTATAGCAATGATGCTCCTGCTTCATTTGGGTATACTCAGGCGGTATTAGAGTCATTAAATGCCCAGAAACTGCCGTTTGCGTTGCCGCTACCTATACCGACACGCAGTGGTGCGATTCTCTATCGACATGATGATGGGTATCGTACGTGGGTGATGACATTGTTGCCGTGGTTTGCCGGGGTTCATCCAACGGTGAAAGATGGTGACGCCTACGTGCATGCGGGTCGCGTCCTTGGGCAGTTACTGACTGCGTTGGCAACCACGGCGGTGAGTGAGTCGTCGCCTCCCGCATCTGCCATCTTACATCGCGTTCACCCCTATATAATTGACCCATTGGCCGCGTTGCGTGTCGCACCCATAAAACAAAATCAGATCAAACAATTGGTCCAGATTGTCGAGATGCTGGTAACCGAATTACCAAAATATTACGAAGAATTACCCCGCCAAATCATCCACGGTGATTTTGTGCCAAGTAATGTGCTCGTAAACCAAGGTTTGGTATCCGCAGTGCTCGATTTTGAATTATGCCGGCATGATTTGCGTGTCCTTGATGTGGCATTAGCACTGTTGGCATGGTGTGGGTTTGCAGATAGTTACAACGAATCTGCTATGCTGCGATTCGGACAAGGGTTTGCCCAAATCAGTACGTTGTCTGATGCCGAAATAGCCGCCATCCCAACGATGATGCGATTGGCAGGGGTGGTCCGCGTGCTCCTGGCCCTCGGCAGATTCCAACAAGGGTTTGACCGTAGTGAGGTGGTCGAACGCGAAACCAGCGCATTGTTTTCTCTTGACACGTGGCTCAATGGATATAGTGATACGCTAATAACCGCAGTCCACCGTTGGTGGCTATGAGAATTCGGGCATTGGCAACGCCTGCACGCCATGGGTATTTGCGCGCAATACATTTGCCGACTCCTGATGTCATTGAAGCAATCTTGTGTATCGCTTGGGAAGACCAATCACTCGATACCCGTGCGCGTATCTACGACATCCTTGAATCAATGACCACTACATTGAAGTTGCAATTACGTGAAAAAATAACCGTACCAGAAAAAATTGCAACGATTTCCCATTTTTTGTTTGTTGAAGAAAAATTCACTGGGAATCATCACGCATATTACGATGTCAACAATAGTTATTTTGACCGTGTCCTTTTGACCAAAACCGGGCTCCCCATCATGTTGTCGTTATTATATATAACCTTGGCGCAACGAGTCGGGTTGATTTGTCATGGCGTCGCCTTCCCGGGGCATTTTTTGGTGCAATGTAGCGATGGGGTCAATGAGCCGTTGATTATTGATCCATTTCGCGGAGGTCGGTTGTGGAGTATGGCGGAATGTGCTGCGTTTTTGATTCAACAGGGCGTTACCACCCCAGTCCAAGAAATGTTAACGCCGCCTTCTCCCTTTCAGGTCATTGGTCGTGTGTTGCGAAACCTCAAAGGAGTCTATATTGCCCAGTCGAATTTTGGCAGTGCGGCAAGTACCATTGAACGAATATTAATCGTAGATCCACAATCTGCCGCAGATGTACGTGATTATGGGTTGGTATTAGGGCGCATCGGGTTGCCACACATGGCGTTGATATACCTCGAACGCTATGCCAAACTTGCGCCAAATGCCAATGATATTGAGAGTGTGCGTCAGCATGCCAAATTATTGTTAGGTCATGTTGAATCGTAAGACGGTGAATTTCATGCCACACGCCCCTGCGCATCATGCACAGTGGCGTGTCTGTTTTGGTTGACCGATTAATTTAGTACAATTTGCCTTCGCGTTTGGCACCGGTATAGTCAATATAGACGGCTTTGGTTTCGGTGTAGAAATCAAAGACCTCGGTCCCTTGTTCACGCGGGCCGACGCCAGTGTTTTTCATGCCACCAAAAGGCATTTGGGCTTCACCGCCGAGGGTGGGGGAGTTGACGTGGGTAATGCCTGTTTCGATTTCGTGGATATAGCGGAAGGTGCGGCTCAAATCACGTGTATAAATACTCGAGGTCAGGCCAAACTCGCTATGATTGGCAACATCAATTGCCTCATCGAAGCTTTCGACGCGAATGACGGACAATACCGGTCCGAAGATTTCTTCGTTGTGAATACGCATGTCGGTGCGGACTTTATCAAAAATCGTCGGTTCCACAAAGAATCCATTGGCATATTCGCTACCCGTGATGCGACTACCACCTGTCAGGAGCTCGGCGCCTTGGTTTTTGCCGATATCGATGTAATCCAGGACGGTTTTGAGTTGCGACGCATCGACGCTCGGACCCATATCGACATCGGCATCGAGGGGATTGCCGATTTTCATTTTGGTGACTTGGGCCAACAAGCGTTCGAGGAAGGCATCGGCGACACCGTGTTGGATGATGACCCGGCTGGTGGCGGTACAGCGCTGGCCGGTCGAACCAAATGCGCCGTTGTAGACGCCGGATACGGCCAAATCGATATCGGCATCGTCGCAGACGATGACGGGGTTTTTGCCACCCATTTCGCATTGGGCGCGGATGCCCCGCCCAGCGGCGCGTTTGTAGATACCCAGACCGATGTCGGTTGAGCCGGTAAACGATACCAGGCGCACATCGGGGTGATCGACAAAGGTGTTGCCGACTTCGCCACCCGAGCCGATGACCATGTTGAGCACGCCGGCGGGCAATCCCGCATCGACGAAGCATTGCATCAACAGTTCGGCGGTGGCGGGTACGAGTGAGGCCGGTTTGAAGACGACCGAATTACCGGCTACGAGGGCCGGGGCTATTTTCCAGATGGGAATGGCAGCGGGGAAGTTCCAGGGCGTGATAATTGCCGCCACGCCGACGGGTTCTTTCATGGTATAGCCGACGTTATTAGCCAATTCGAGAGGGATGACTTCACCGTTGAGACGGCGGCCATGAGCGCCACAGAATTCGGCAATATTGATAGCCCGTTGCATTTCTCCCATGGCTTCGCTGAGCAGTTTGCCTTCTTCGCGGGTCAGGGTGCGGGCAATTTCGGCTTTGCGCTCGTTCATGATCTGGGCCGCTTTGATCACAATCGCCCCACGTTTGGGAGCAGGGATGCGCCGCCAGCTTTTGAAGGCGGCAGCGGCGACCGCGACGGCGGCAGCAGCTTCGGCTTTGGTGGCCAAAATAGCTTCGCCGAGCACGTCGTTGGTGTTGGCGGGATTGGTATTGGCGAGGCGGCGGGTGCCTTGGGATTCCACGAATTCACCGCCAATGAAATTACGATAGACCTGCATGATTACTTCCTTTTATGCCAGACTCGCATCGATGATGTCGAGCCCGCGATCCATGACTTCGAGTCCTTCGCGAAGTTGGGCTTCGGTGATGGTGAGTGGGGGATTACAAAAGAAGGTATTCCAGCGCACAAAAGTAAAGATACCGTTTTCACGCAAGAACTGATTAAAGGCCGGCATCGGTCCCAACTCGGTGGGCTTGGGGTTGTAGGGCACCAGCGGTTCGCGGGTGTCACGATTTTTGACCAACTCGACAATGCTAAACAACCCAATCGAGCGCACATCACCGACTGATGGGTGCTTGGCCTTCATTTTCTCGAGCTCAACGGTCAAAATGTCACCCATGCGGGCGGCGTTTTCAATCAAATTATCGGATTTATAAACATTGATACAGGCAACCGCTGCGGCACAACCCACCGAATGGGCGTTGTAGGTCAGGCCGGCGAGCAAGGGGCGATCTTCGAAGTATTCGGCGATGGTGTCATTGACAACGGCGGCGCCCAACGGCACATACGCTGACGTGAGTCCTTTGGCCATGGTGATGATGTCGGGTACGACATTCCAATGGTCGACGGCGAACCATTTGCCGGTACGCCCAAAGCCGCTCATGACTTCGTCACAAATAAATACAATGCCGTATTTGTCGCAGAGTTGGCGCAGACCTTGCATGTAACCGTCGGGGGGGATAATAATACCGTTTGTACCGACCACTGATTCAACGATGATGGCGGCCACGGTATGTGGCCCTTCAAACATGATAATATCTTCGATACTATTGAGGCAGTCGAGGGTACAACCACTCTTGCTGCCACAAAACCGACAGCGGTAGCGATAAGGGTCGGGCGCACGCACGACGCCGGGGATACCGGGCTCGGCGCCCCAGCGGCGGGGGTCGCCAGTCAGGGTGATGGCACCGGCGGTGGCGCCGTGGTATGAGCGATAGCGGGCAATGATTTTGTGGCGGCCGGTGAAGGCGCGGGCAATTTTGATGGCGTTTTCGTTGGCTTCAGCACCACCATTGGTAAAAAATGCCTTGCTCAGATTACCAGGGGTGATTTCTTTGAGCAAGCGGCCTAATTCGGCCCGCACTGCCGTGGTGGCGGCGGTAGGCGCCACGTAGGCGATTTGTTTGAGTTGGGCGGTGATGGCATCGATGACCCGTTGGTCGCCGTGGCCGATGTTGACGCACATTAACTGCGAGTTAAAGTCCATGTAGCGTTTGCCGTCGACGTCCCACAAATAGATGCCTTCGGCACGGTCGATGACCATCGGCTTAATTGCCTTTTGCGATGTCCATTCATACAGCGTGGTCTCACGCGAGAGATCGAGGATCTCTTGACGGGTACGGTGTGGTGTGGTCATAATCTGCTCCTCGCAGGTATGTACAAATAAGGTGTGGGCTCATTGTACGAGGTTATTGGTGTTTGCGTCAATGGAAGGATGTGGTGTGCGGCAAGCCCTCGCATGTCCACTAATCGTCGCGCTCAATGCGCTACCAACCTGCGTATCCGCATATGTGTCGGCGTGATGTGGAAAATCGCCCGTGGAAATCGCTTGCCGCACACAGATTGCGGTATGATGTGGGTACACAGCATTCATGCGCGCTATCAAAGGAACATGCGATGAAAATCACCGGTATCGAGCTATTCACCGTCCCGCCGCGCTGGCTTTTTTTGAAAATATCAACCGACGAGGGGATTAGCGGCTGGGGCGAGCCAATTGTGGAGGGGCGCGCCGCCACCACTGCCGCCGCCGTCAATGAACTCAGTGAATATTTGATTGGCCGTGACCCCAACGACATCGAAGACATCTGGCAAGTGCTCTACCGCGGTGGCTTCTATCGCGGCGGCGCCTTGGCGATGAGTGCTATCGCCGGCATCGACCAAGCCTTGTGGGATATCAAAGGCAAGCGTTATGGCGTCCCCATCTATCAACTGATGGGTGGTGCGGTGCGTCATTCGATCCGGGTCTATTCATGGATTGGTGGCGATCGGCCTGACGATATCGCTGAATCCGCCAAAAAAGCGGTAGCCCAAGGGTTTAGCGCTCTCAAAATGAATGCCACCGAAGAATTGATGTATCTCGACACGCCAGGCAAAATCGATTTGGCGGCAGAACGGGCTGCCGCCGTGCGTGCCGCCGTCGGCCCCGACGTCAGCTTTGCCATGGATTTCCATGGCCGGGTACATCGCCCCATGGCCAAAGTACTGGCTCGGGCCCTCGAGCCCCATCAATTGTTGTTCATCGAAGAACCAGTGTTGTCCGAAAACTACGAAGCCATCCGCGATATCGTCAATGCAGCGGCCATCCCGATTGCCCTTGGCGAGCGCTTGTTTTCACGCTGGGACTTCAAACGCATCCTGGCCGACGGTTTGGTCGATGTCATCCAACCCGATTTGTCGCATGCCGGTGGGATTACCGAATGCAAAAAAATCGCCAGTATGGCCGAAGCCTACGACGTCGCCATGGCGCCCCACTGCCCGCTCGGGCCAATTGCACTGGCGGCCTGTCTGCAAATCGACGCCACCTGCCACAACGCCACCATCCAAGAGCAAAGCCTCGGGATTCATTACAACAAAGGCAATGATTTGCTCGATTATCTGGTTGACCCGACCGTGTTTAAATACGAAAACGGCATGGTAAAAATCCCCAATGGCCCCGGCTTGGGCATTGAGATCAACGAAGAATATGTGCGCGCCAAGGCCAAAGAAGGCCATAACTGGAAAAATCCTATTTGGCGACACAAAGATGGTGCTGTGGCTGAATGGTAAATTAATACCCGTGTAGAGACGCTGCAGGCTGCGTCTCTACACGGGTATTTTTGTACTTATTTTTTGACGATTAAGGGGTACAACCCTCCGGCGATGGGTTGGCCTTCGACCAATCCTTGATCGTTGGTGATGAGGTGTGGTTTGCCATTGAACGTGGTACCGTCGGGGAAGAATATTAACGCCAATACGCGCCGTGGTTGATCGGAATTGTTGGCGTGGGCATAGTGGAAACAGAGCCCATTGTGGAAGGTGATTGAACCGGCTTTGAGCGGTACTTTGACGGCGCTATTGCGGTCAATCCCTTTGCTCTCCTCGAATTCAAAAATATCTTGGGGATTAACCAAATCAACCCCGGTGAGTTTGCCTTTGGTGTGTGACCCAGGCACAAACATCATACAACCGTTTGCTTCGTCGACATCGTGCATGGGAATCCACGCCGACAGCGCACCAGATTCATTCATCGGCCAGTAGGGGAAGTCTTGGTGCCACGGGGTGGGTTTGGAGTCGCCGGGCATCTTCCACAAGGCATGGTCGTGGAACAAACGCATCCCACTTGCGCCAGCGAGCTGGAGCGCCAAATCAGCGAGGCGGGGGTGCAACGAATATTTGGCCATGACGCCATGGTCACGCCACGTATTGACCCGTTGGTTGAGGACTTTGTAGTAATTGCCACCGGCACGATCGGTTTGGATCGAGCTTCCTTCGTTACTGGTCATGATTTCGTCCATGGCACCGGCTAGCTCGGCCAGCTCCGCAGGGCTAAATACATTGTCGATTTGTACGAACCCATTCGTGCGGTAGAAATCAATCTTTGACTGGGGCAGTTGCATCATTGCGACAGTGCCTTTCTTGTGTGCGTGTTTACGACGAAACCGGGATTATTGTAACACGGGTGCAATCCCACAAACGGCAATGCACCCGTAAAAAGGTTATTTTTTCGCAAATATTGCCAGTGGTATTTCGTTTGCGCCAAAAATCGTCAGCGTATAAGTGGGAGCTGTGAAAAGCAAGCTATTGACGATTTTCGCAAAATACTCCGATTCAAGATTTGGCAGGAGGGTATTATTTATCAAAAACCAAAAGCACCGTATTATAAACATCAAGGAACTGTAACTGTGACCCATTACGGACAACATGGGTTGAGAGCGTCAGGGCTGCGAAGTAGGCTTGCTCTTGTTGCATCACCCCGTCTTCGACACACATGCGTCGGGTAGAGGCAATATTATCGAATTTGATGGTGTTGCCATCGATTGTGAGGGGACCATGGTATGAATTACAAAAACCTTGGCCACCAATAGTGGTATCGGTGAGTTGCAAAGTGACGACGGGTGTGATAATTGCAGTGCCATTGAGCTGGGTCAAATGCCATTCTGTAGTGCCGATGATTTGGGCTGGACTGGTGGTAGACGGAGTACTACAGGCCATTAAGAACAGGCTCATCGTGAGGATGCTCCAAAAAAGACGACGATTCATGGTGAATTACTCCTACGAAACTTGGTGTACATGTGCAGTCATGCACATGTATATACAGACGTATAGTGCGTGGTTTTGTTTCAATACAAAACACCGCACCTGACAAAGCACGTGCGGTGTGGGGTAAATGCAAACTAATTACTTGGCGCTGATATCGGCACTCGCGAGTTGGCGGCGGGCGGCATAACGATACGCCGTAAATGTTTCTTCATTAAAGAAGACAAAGCGGACGAGGGTAATTTGCGCTTGTGATTCGAGGAAGCGTGCGACGGTGCGTATCGCGATGGCGGCAGCTTCATCCAGCGGATAGGCAAAAATACCGGTACTAATCGAAGGGAATGCGATGGTTGATACGCCGTTTTCGCTGGCTATGGTCAGCGCACTGAGATAGGTTGATTCGAGTAATTCGGCGTCATCAGCCCGGCTATGCCAACGTGGGCCAACGGCATGTACGACGTATTTGGCTTTGAGTTTGAATCCAGGCGTAATCCGGGCTTCGCCGGTTGGACAACCACCGATGGCGTGACACGCAACGGCTAATTCACGCCCTGCTGCGTAATGAATCGCCCCACACACACCACCACCAGCCGCGAGGGCTTCATTGGCGGCATTGACAATTGCATCAACACGTTGATCACAAATGTCTCCCGAGACGAGTTCAAGCAGATTTGCTCCGCATTGATATTGCATTCACTTACCTCACATGAGAGAAGTCTTTGCACTGTGCACTACGGCACAAGTTGCCGTGTGACGCGTCATTGCTGTCAGTCGCAGATGTCAAAGAATTTGATGGTCCTGTGGGCGAAATTATACGGGTGGACGCCCATGTTGTCAAACGATTAATAAACCGTTGCGCAACGCAGTTGGTACGGCCTGGTAATCATGCGTCGGCTATCACAGTAATTGACGTAATCACAATTGCTGGTGTGAGAGATTGTTCCTGTTGCGGTTGGCGTTGTATCTCCCGTACCACGTCCATCCCTTTAATTACCTGTCCAAATGCCGCAAAGCCTTGGCCATCAGGATTACGGGTGCCACCGTAATCAAGCACAGGCTGATCGCCGATACAAATAAAGAAATCAGCTTGGGCCGAATCTGGCGCAAAGCGCGCCATCGAAATCGTCCCGTCACGGTGGGAGAGCCCTGTGTCTTTCGTACGTTCTATTGGAATAGCAGGGAACTTGATGAACCCAGCGACGACGGTCGCCTGAATGACATCGATTTTGACACTACTATTGGGCTGATTATCTGGTGTAGTCACCACGGTGCGCCACACATGGCCATCGTTGTAGGCGTGGACACGGATATAAGCAAGAAAATTCGCTACGGTCAGTGGTGCTTCGTATAACGCAAGCTGGGCATGGATTGCGCCAAATGGAGTAGTGATGCAAATTTTCGTCATAATGCCTCCTCGAGGGTAATGTGATGCGTAATCGGGCAACTGGCGGCGATTGTCGCATGCACCGGACAATAGTTCGGCACGAGGTGCCATGCCTGGTCGATACGTGTACGGTCACGGGTATGACCATAGACTTGGATGTGCAGATGGATTTCGTCAAAAATCTGCGGATGCTGATCGCGTTGCTGTGCGGTAATTGTACAGTGGTAGCGCTGGATTGTTTGTCGTTGGCGTTGCACGATACTCTGAAGTGTCAGGAGAGTACACTGACCGAGTGCCACCAACATGCCGAGCATTGGAGCAGAGGCGGTGTCAGGGAGCCCCAAAAACGTGACGGAATCTTCAGTTGGGACGGCACTGAAGGTCGTTGAAAATCGATGTAGGGGCATAACGCACGCCTCTTTCTCGGCAATGAGGATGTGGCCACGATGCAATTGCATTGTTGACAAATAGAGTGGATAATCGTAGCATACAGAGTATAAAATACATTTCTCTATACGCTTTGTATTGTGGCAAACGCTGGTTACACCCTGCCTATTATTATCACGTTAATCGGCGTTGGTGGAGCGGTACGTGTTTGTCCGTTTTTCTTGTAACACATAATACTTGAGAACGTTATCTGTATCGTTATTGCGTCATTGATGTAAGGAAGGAGCTCCCCGTGAAAATCGCTGGTACTGCCACGATTAATGCACCCCAATCCCAGGTATGGGCTGCCTTGAATGACATTGATGTATTGGCCCGCGTCGTGCCCGGTTGTGAAAAACTCGAACAAATTGCGGAGAATCAATTTGAAGGAGTGGTCAAACTCGGTATGGCGGGGATCAAAGGGATCTATAGCGGCAAAATCCGTCTCGAAGATGTCGATGCACCGCGCTACTACAAGCTAGTGGCTGCGGGTAAAGGTTCGAATGGCGTGGTTGATGCGGTTGGCACGGTCGAACTCGAGACACTTCCCGATGGCAATACGTCGCTCAAATATGGTGGCGAAGCCCAAATCGGTGGCATGCTCGCCAGCGTCGGTCAACGCCTCATCGAAGGTGCGGCCCGTCAATTGATTGGTCAAGCCATCAAGGCCCTCGAAGCCCAAATCGCCCAGCGTGCCCCAGGGGTAGCGGTAACGGCAACTAATCCCGTAGCGGGAGAAGCCCCTGACGCTCCCACAACGCCAACACAAGCAAATGAGCCGGTTCGACGCAGTGTGGTGCTCAGTGAATCGGAGCAACTCAAACCCGAGACATTGGTTGCCGGCATGGTTGGCGAGTGGTTGAATTCCACCATCGGCAAAGTTGTATTGGTGGTCATCGGGGTGGTGATTGGCTATTTGCTCGGGCGTGGGCGGTAGTTTTTTGGCTGTTTCGCTAGACGTAGTTGTCTAGCTACAGATATCGGCACTGTCGATGTGATGAATAGGAGGCGAAGCGTGGCTAGGATTACGGTAACAGTAAACGGGAAGTCCCATACGAGCGATGTCGAAGATCGCACGTTGTTGGTGCACTACTTGCGCGAACAACTCAATTTGACCGGTACCCACATCGGGTGTGATACCAGTCAGTGCGGTGCTTGTGTCGTCTTGGTCGATGGCCAAAGTGTCAAGTCGTGTACGACGTTGGCCGCACGGTGTGATCATGCCAGTGTCACCACCATCGAAGGGCTGGCCCAAGATGGCACTCTCCATCCTTTACAAGAAGGATTCTGGGAATGCCACGGGTTGCAATGCGGTTTTTGTACGCCAGGCATGATTATGTCGGCATATGACCTGCTCCAACAAAACCCCAACCCCAGTGACGACGAAGTGCGTCATGGTCTCGAAGGCAATCTGTGTCGCTGCACCGGGTACCACAACATTGTGCGGGCTGTGCAATATGCCGCCGCCAAAATGCGTGGTGAAGAAGTAAGCGCCCCTAACGTCTAGTGCGTGGTGGTGGCTAATGGCGGTTATCCATTCTCAAATTATTTGGCAGTGACTCGTTCGTGTAGGAAGGATCAACGATGACATCTGAAACAACGAAACCGATGATTGGGCGCGCTATCAAACGGCGTGAGGATCCCAAACTCATCACCGGCCAGGGAAATTTTTTGGATGATGTGAAACTCAACGACATGACGCATGCCGCGGTGTTGCGTAGCCCATATGCCCATGCCCGCATTCTCTCGATCGATACCCGAAAAGCTGCCGCCTTGCCCGGCGTGGTAGCGGTGTTCGTCGGCAAGGATTTGCTCGACGTCAACGCGTTGCCGTGCGCCTGGCCTGCTGGTGGTTTCAAAAACAATATGAACACTCCTCGCGCCATGGCGGTGGATGTAGTGCGCTTTGTGGGTGAAGCAGTGGCCGTGGTTATCGCCGAAGACCGCTTCATTGCCCGCGATGCCATTGACCTGATCGATGTCGATTACGAACCACTCGCGGTGGTGGTCGACCCCGAAAAAGCTACCCAGGCCGGTGCCCCCCAGCTCCACGAAAATGCCCCCAATAACGTGGTCGTTGAATGGTCTGCTGGCAACCGCGAAGGCACCAATCGCGCCGTGGCGAGTGCCGAAGTCGTGGTCAAAGAGCGGATTGTTAACCAACGCTTGATGGCAACACCTATTGAAACACGCGGCTCGATTGCCCGTTATGAATCCTCTACCAACGAATTCACGTTGTGGACCAGCTCCCAAGCACCCCACGTGATGCGGTTATTGTTGACGGCGTTTGTGTTTGGCATCCCCGAAACCAAATTGCGCGTGATTGCGCCCAATGTCGGTGGTGGTTTTGGTCAAAAAATCTTCGTCTACCCCGATATGGTGTTTTGTATGTGGATTTCGCGCAAACTTGGCCGGCCGGTCAAATTTGTCGAAGACCGCTCCGAGAACTTCAAATCGTCGACTCATGGACGTGATCACGTCACTGACGTAGAATTGTGTGGCACACGTGATGGCAAAATCACCGGCTTACGGGTCAAAACGTATGCCGGCCTGGGTGCCTATTTGTCGACTATTGCGCCTGGTGTCGCCACTACGCTCTATGGTCGCATCATCACCGGTGCCTACAAAATCCCCAACGTATCGATAGATGTGATTGCAACGTATACCAATACGGCCATGGTAGATGCCTACCGTGGTGCGGGCCGACCCGAAGCTTCGTATCTGATTGAACGGATTGTCGATCGCTTTGCGGTGGAATTAGGCATGGACCCCGCAGAAGTCCGCCGCCGCAACTACATCCCCCCCACCGAATTCCCTTACGACAACGGCCTCGGCTTGTTGCCCTATGACAGTGGCAATTACGCCCCCGCCCTCGACAAAGCCTTGGCCAATGTTGGGTATACCAACTTGCGCCAAGAGCAAGCCGCCCTGCGTGCCCAAGGTCGCTATATCGGCATCGGGTTGAGTTCTTATGTCGAAATCTGTGGCGTAGCGCCTACGGCCTGGGCCAATGGCCAAGGATGGGGTGCTGGTCTGTGGGAAAGCGCCAATGTACGCATTCACTTGACCGGTCAAGTGGTCGTCACCACCGGCTCGCTGCCCCACGGTCAAGGAGTCGAAACCACCTTTGCGCAGATTGTGGCCGATGAGCTGGGTGTCCCCTACGACAGCGTGTTGATTGAGCACTCCGACACCGCAGGCACCCCCTTTGGTTACGGCACCTATGGCAGCCGCAGCCTGGCAGTGGGTGGGACGGCCATGGTTAAATCGGCGCGTAAGATCAAAGAAAAAGCCAAACGCCTTGCGGCGCATTTGCTCGAAGCCAATCCCGAAGACATGATTTTTGCTGATGGCAAAATCTCGGTCAAAGGATCGCCCGACAAATCCAAGACCTTTGGTGAAATCGCCTTGTACGCCTCGGTTGGTGCCAGTATGCCTGAAGGCGAGGAACCATTCCTCGACGAAACAACCTACTACGACCCACCCAACTGTACCTTTCCGTTTGGCACGCACATCAGTGTCGTCGAAGTATTCCCCGACACCGGTGCGGTTGAAGTCAAACGCTACGTGGCGGTGGACGACGTCGGTAACATTATCAATCCGCGCATCGTGCATGGCCAGCTCCACGGCGGTATCGCCCAAGGAATGGCCCAAGCATTGTACGAAAATGCCGTGTATGATGACAATGGTCAGTTGTTGACTGGGACGTTGATGGACTATGCCATCCCCAATGCCAGCATGTTACCCGACTTCGAAATCAGCCATACCGTTACCCCCAGCCCGGTCAACCCACTTGGCGTCAAGGGCGCCGGTGAGGCTGGCACGATTGGGAGTGCCCAGTGTATTATGAATGCCGTGATTGATGCCTTGTCCCCCTTTGGTGTGCGCCACATGCAAATGCCGGCCACCCCCGAGAAGATTTGGCACGCCACCCGCAGTTAAGTTTGCTAGTGCAAAAGGAGTACCCGAGTCATGATTCCTGCTGCGTTTCAATACGTAAAAGCCAATAGTGTGGCTGAAGCCTTGGTGTTGTTGCAACAACACGGCGAAGACGCCAAATTGGTGGCTGGTGGGCATTCGCTCATCCCAGCTATGAAGCTCCGCCTCAGCCAACCATCGGTGTTGATCGACATCGCTGGCATGGCTGACCTCAAGGGTATCGCCGTCAATGGTGCTGAATTGACCATTGGTGCCGGCGAAACCTACCACGCCATCGCCACTTCGGCCGCCGTTACGCAAGCTTGTGGCGTGGTTGCCGCCTGTGTTGCGCAAATCGGCGACATCCAAGTGCGCAATTGTGGCACCATCGGTGGTGCCTTGGCACACTCCGACCCCGCAGCCGATTTGACCGCCGTATTTTTGGCATTGGGTGGCAAAGTGACTGCCCAAAGCGCCAATGGTTCACGCCAAATCGCCGCCGACGACTTGTTTGTCTCGATGTTGACCACGGCCCTCGACAGCGGCGAAATCCTCGCCCAAATCCATGTGCCGGTGTTGCAAAAAGGCCAAGGCGCCGCCTACGCCAAACTCAAGCACCCTGCGTCACGCTATGCCATTGTTGGTGTAGCTGCCATGGTGACGATCAGCAACGGCGTCGTGACTGCTGCCCGCGTGGCAGTAACCGGTGCTGGTCCCCAAGCCGTTCGTCAAGCTGCTTGTGAAAAAGCCCTCATCGGGAGCAACGGTGACGCTGCCGCCGTCAAGGCTGCCGCAGCCAA
>CALQBW020000027.1 GCA_943328915.2 Singulisphaera sp. GP187
CAATAATGGTAGTAATTTACCCACAAAGTCGGCCCATGCAAACATCGTGTGGTGATCGAGTGACCATGTCACACATGTCGTAATCGGGATTTGCCCTGGCAGAAAAAATGAATGCCACGTACATTTCTTAAATTATGCAGATATTCACGTTGCTTAGTCCGCCAAACAGGGGCCAAATATTCTATCATCACGCATTCAACGCATTACCATGTATTCATAATTCATTACACCACCACCGCCCTGAGGATGGCTCAGGGCGGTGGTGGTTTGTAAATGAATCCAATTCGTCGATCGAGACATTACCCTACTAAGGCCACTTCTACTGGTGCCAAATCAAAGCCGGCGACTTCGGCGCGAATCCGATCGCCACTCGCAACCACGGGTGGGGGTGTCAACGTCCCACTGCTAATGATTTCACCCGCTGCCAATGGAGCAAATTGAGTTTGGTTGGCCACCACAATTGCAAGTGCAGCCAAGGCTTGGGCTGGATTGCCCAACACAATATTGCCCCCACCTTCACCGACCAATTGATTATTTTTGTAGATTTTGGCGGTGATACTCCCCAACCGCATCACAATATCAGCCAAATTATCACTCGCGTTCAGCATGCGCTTGGCACCGACGTACAACGCACGGTGTAACCCAAACGCCGACACCGCATCGACCCCTTTAAACTTCCAATCGGGGTACGGGCACGAGACAATTTCGTAGCCCAGTGCAATCCATTCAACGGACTGCAGCGCCGCCAGCGGATTACCGGTACCAATCACTCCACTTTTGAGGCCAAACATTATTTCGGGTTCGATTTTTGGTTGCAGTGCCCCTGTCAAATCGTGAGTGGTTGCCCCTGTTGTGGTATCAATAACAGTCGTTTGATACACATATCCCCATACCGGCGTGTTGAGCTCCATTCCTGGCCAAGCAACAGGATTGGTAAACCCGATTTTGCGCCCAACCGCCACCATCCCGGCAGCACAAGCCGCATCATAGTGGATTTTGGCGACGGCATAGGCATCATTCAACGTATAGCCTGGGTTGGTTGACGGTGGTGGCGTCAACGAAGCACTCGCCCGTGCGGCGATTAATTGAGCGGCAACAGTTTGATTAGACACAATTGTTCCTTTCTGCTGGAAATTACCCAGCGTTTACGTCTCTCGCTAATCTACCACGTTATTTGCACCGTATGTGTCAGCCCAGTTGTTTTGATAAACACATACGGGCGATTTTTGATCCAAATAAATGCCTTCGGGGCTGGGTGACCATCAAACACCACCGTCGCATGTGTCACTGATTCTGGTAACGGGATAGTCATCGCAAGGAGGCTGCCAGAACCAGTGGTCGTAATAGTAAGCTGATGGTCATTGGCCAACCAATCGTAAGCCACATAGCCTTGTGATGCGGGGTAACGGGCCACCACATGGGCGCTATGCACCCGCGAAGCAAACCACCGAGGAGATAATTTGACTGAATGATACGCTGTCCCAGCATCCATCACCCCGGCTGCACCTTCCATCAAGGCACCCAGCATCGCTGCAGCCCCCCAGCCATCGGTCGGTAATGTATCGGGCCCAGAAATACCCGGCTGACCATTGGGGTAATACCACAAATACGATCCACCAAACCGATTTATCAGCACATCATAATGTTGCAAAATATCAAAACCAAAGACGTCAGCGCTATAGGTAAAGGCCCCACGTGCTAATTCACCACCCACCAACGGCATAATCCCCCCATTGACATACTCACCTGGTTTTTCGCCTTTGCGTCCAGCCATACCATAGGCATACGCGGGGAAGGGGGGGTCGATACTATACCAGGGCAAAATAATCGCTGGATTGGCGAGGCCACGTTGATAATACGTCGCCAAAATAGCCTGCGCCGCGATCCCGTCGACCACGCCACGATTCAATGCATATGCATTTGATAGACTTAATTGTGATGTCATATCGACACCAGGAATGGTGATTTTGGGATCTTCGGGGACAAAATGTTGAAAAAACGCTCCATTCCAACTGAGTTTGTTTACGCGTTTCTGAATACCATTTGCTTGACTTCGATGCGCTTTGGCCGCACGCTCATCCGCCGCGGCATTTTCCATCATCGCAGTCATCCGCAATGCTTGGATGAGTCCCGTATTGTCACCATGAAAAGTACCCCAAATTGTCTGGTCATCAATCCAATGCCGCGGCGCATCAACACCCGTTGTCGGATTCTTGGTGGTGGGTCCATACGAAAAATCCCACATGTCGATGGTATATGGTCGGCGTATCAACCCACGCTTGGCATCCCATCGCACCGGGTCACTGGTGGTATAGACCAACGCACGTTGCACGGCGGGCAACATTTGTCGCATCCAGGCGTCGTCACCACTCATTTGCCAGGCCTCATACACCCCTTGGGCAAACAAAAACTCCACATCGGCTTCGACCTCTTTGCGCCCCGCCTCGACCGCAAGCTCCGGCATGTCGAGCCAATCTGGCAGACTACCATCGGGGCGTTGGGCATCACGGAAGGCTTCAAGCAGGCTTTTGACATCTGGCTCAATATAACGGAACCCACGCCCTTGATACACATGATCACGCAACCACAACAATGGATTATCGGGAGATCGATAGCCCTGGACTCGGCGGTTATTGAGTGTGAAACTACGCACACTTTTTTGCAAAAAACCGACGGTTTGGGTAAATACATTGGTAAATACCGGATCATCGGTCACTATGGTACTTTGCGGATTGAGCGTATATAGCGGTGCCGATAAGAGGGTCGTGCCGGCGTGTTCAATCGTCACGGTAGCCACACCAGGCATCCCCATGGGGACCAGCGTTAACAGCGTTTGATCATCGAGCGGAGTTACTGTTTGGCTAAACACCGCCGTGCCACTTGCATCACGGATTTGCACCTGTAGGGCATCACGAACCCCCGTCAACGTCAATGTCGTTGTTATAGGGACGAGCGGTTGCACTTCGCCGAGGTTGACAATCTGGGGCGGTATCGGCACGCTGGTAGGCGTGGGGACGGTTTGCACCATAGGTGCACTACAGCTCCATAGACAGAGCGCCCCGACAAAAACAACAGCGGCATGCCACCACCTCATTGCCATTCCTCCATGGTCCAACGCAACGTACCAAGTGGCCCCGCATCAATAGTGATTTCGTCACCGGGCACGATCCACGACGCAGACACATCACTGAGACTACAGAGTGCCCCGCTACTAAATACGGTGCCGGCAGCAACCGTCATCCCTTGGCTTGCCTGTGAAACGACATCGCCGATGGTGTAGTGGACATCGCGGATATTCATGCTGGCACGGACCACATCATTCACCAAAATCTGGACCGTAATCCGCATGCGCCCATCACCCAACATAAACTCTTCAAGTTCGTCGACGGTAGTGAGCACAGGGCCCATCACAATCCCCGCTTGGCGCGACCACAAGCCATGCACCACATCATCGTCAGCACGTTCACGCGCCACAATATTCCCTCATAGACACAAGCCCAATACCGCATCGAGCGCTTCGGTTGGGTCGGTTTGATAGACATCTTGCCCAAGCACCCACGCAATTTCACATTCGATATCGCAGGCGGTGGTGTCGGGGAATGGGATCAAGGCACGATCGCCATACATCACCGTGGCAGCAGCCGCCCACAATGGCGGACGCTCATACCAATACATCCCCAAATGTTCACCCCGTCTTTGCATCATTCGCTCATAGGCTTGGACGTTTTGCACGCTCCGCCACCACGCAAGCAACTCAGGGAATGGGGCAAGCAGTTGGACATCGTCACGCCGCATCAACATTTCGACCCCGCCAAACCAATATGCGACGTCGCTTCCCATTTGTTGGGCCGCCATTACTTCTTCGAGCAGACTTATCGTCGCCAGATTAATTGCATTATCACCACCGCGAATAATATCGTGTAAGCTCAACGGCGTGTCTGGGCGATCCTCGCTCAAGAGCGCCATGCCTTCATAAATATCGATAATTCCAAGCTCACTAAAAATACCGGCATGCGCTTGCATCCCTTCACGGCGAAAACTAACAAGTCGCATCGCTGTTCCTTTTGATTATGCACCAGCCTAGGTAATAGTAAGCCAATCAACGTCGGCTTAGTGTATGGCATTATCATAACGTGAATCCAAACCCATCGTTTCACTCTCTTATAGGGAAAGGCTATCTACACCCCGCCCAGGTACCATCCCAACTATATTATTGTCATTGACCGACCGAATAACATTATGTTATACTATAATACATAGTATTATAAACAATACATCATCCGAGGGATTGGAGCACACAATGGCTGACGCAAAAGAGATTCTGCAACTCGGCATTGAAGCGGCCCGCGACGGCAATCGCGACGAGGCCCGCAATTTATTTGGCTTATTAACCAAACAAGATCCTACCAACATCCAGGCATGGCTTTGGTTAGCCGGTGTATCTGACAACGCGAGCCAACGCCGCAACGCGCTCGAGCGCGCGTTGCAAATTGACCCGCAAAACGAAATGGCCATTCGTGGTCTACGTGCCTTGAGTGGCAATACTCGGAGTGGTGGCACAGAACGTAACCGTTCGTTTATTGCCACAGCACGTGAACGGACCGGGGCATTTTTTGGGCGCCCAGCCACACCAACAGTCAAACCATCACGATTTAATCGCCAAGTCGCCGAAGTTGCGATGGCTCCTGAAGACGAACTAACCGATGCCCTTGATACATTTGACGAAGATTATGACAACGAACCACGTGGGCCAAGCCCATTGATGTGGGGTGTGCTCGGAGCAATTGCCTTATTGTTGATCGTCTTCTTGGCCACACAATTCCTTGGTGGGAGCAATAGCATTGGTAATTTCGTTGCCTCAACCACTGGCTTGAGTGACAAATCTTCGTCTGACGCGACCGCTGTCGCTGCCACCATCCAAAGTATTGCTGCCACGAAATCAGCTATTGCCACGATGACCCCAGCCGTCCCCAACACTCCTACCCCTATGCAAGCAACGTTGCTCGAAATAAACGCCAGTCTCACCAGTAATGGCATTGGTTATGGCATCCGTGACCCATTGGTCGCTGGAGATCGGAGCGGGAAGCTCAGTGATGTGCCTGCAACGGGGCGATACTTTGTCGTCGTCGTCATGGTTAGTAATAGTTCCGGCGCGAACAAAGCCATTCCTGCAGATTTCTTTGTACTCAAAGATGACCAAGGCCGAAGCTATACCGTCAATGTCGAACGTTCAAACAAATTAGTCGAAGTTGGTGGTGGTCGTGGCGTCGTCACCGATGTAGCCGCAGGGGATGAGCTCACCAGTGATTCAGTGCCCCGGAGCATGGCCATCATATTTGATGTCAAAGCAGATGCCACCAATTTACACTTATACGGGGGTGGCAATCTAACCCAAGGTTGGCAAATCGCCGCAAATGTCCAATAATTCACGAACAATGCGCTACTCGACGATGCGATTGTTTGGGTGGAGCACCGTGAATTAAACCCTCGCGACACACATCGCACACCAACTCACGTACAACGACAAAAATCCCCCTATTGCCGATGCAATAGGGGGATTTGATATACCGCTAGCACGCGCAGGGTCAAGTACCCTACCCGTCGATCCTCGCCTGGTAGGCACGCAGGGCCGGTAACACAACGCGGCCCAACACGGCAATCGCCGCCGATGGATCTGGTCCCAATGGCGGCCCAAAGCTAATATGGCGCGCCCCGGCATCAATCAAGGCCGTCAAGCGCGGCAACAAATCACTGCCAGACCCAGTAATCCCAATCTTGAGCATGGCCGGCGTCACCATCGCACAGGCTCGCGCTTCGTCATGATCGTGCTGAATCGCATGGGCTATAGGGATGAATTCACGACGATCTACTCCCAAATTCGCCAAAATCGTATCGCTCAAGGCATGCCCATAATAGGCAATTTTTTGGCGTAATACTGACTCAGCAGCCTGGGCATCATCACCCACCGACACCCAAATACACGCCGCCATATCGACTGCACTGTTGGCCCGTCCTTGGGCGGCCAACCCCACATCGACATGCGCCCGAGCGGCATAATAATGCTCGGGAGGGAACAACAACGGTAAGCCTCCGTCGGCATATGCCCCGATCGCTTCGAGCATTTTGGGGCTCATCGCCCCGAGATAAATCGGGATTTGGCGCGTCGGAACCCGCATATAGGCCTCGGGGCTCCATTGCCCTAATTCACGCCCGTGATGCGCCACCACCTCACCATTAAACAATGCGCGGAGCACTTGGATTGTTTCGACAATCCGCGTCAACGGTCGCTCTTGCGGCAACCCTACCCATCCCAAAAAATCCCCTGCACCTGCACCCAGCCCCACCAAGGCCCGTCCCTGCGAGAGTTCGTCCAGTGCTACCGCTTGCATGGCGATTTCGGCGGGATGCATGGTGTAGGGGTTGATGATGCAGGTACCCAACTGGATGCGCTCCGTCACCGTGGCACACGCCGCCAAAATTGGCCATACCCCATACAAAAACAAATCATCACTCACCCAAAACTGGTCAAAGCCGGCACCTTCTGCCGCTTGTGCCAAAGCCATGTATTCACGTACCGGTCGGTCGTTATTAAATCGTATCGAAAACCGCATTCTTGGACCTCATGTATGTATCTATCTATCACCTATTACCTCTATTATACCGGTCAGCCCAGCCAGATTTGACGCCCTCCAATCCAATCATTATGATGCAGGAGATTGCACAATCCCAATGGTAAAGGATCTCATCATGGAAATAGGCATTGATAGTTTTGCTGCCGCCAACCCTCACCCTACCGATAATATCCCCCACGCCAATATGCAATCGCTCCACGAATTAATCGAACGCATGGTACATGCCGATCAAGTCGGCCTCGACTTTTTTGGAATAGGCGAACACCACCGCAAAGAATTCCTCGATTCCGCGTCGCCACTCATCCTCGCAGCCGCCGCCGCCCGGACAACGCGCATCCGCCTCGGGAGTGCCGTGACCGTGATCAGCGCAGCCGACCCCGTGCGCATATTCCAAGAATTCGCCACCCTCGATTTACTGTCCCAAGGCCGAGCCGAAATCGTGGTGGGACGCGGTTCATTCACCGAGGCCTTCCCACTTTTTGGGCTTAATTTACACGATTATGATGCACTCTTTAGCGAAAAACTCGAATTGCTCCTAGCCATCCGCGACCACGAAGTCGTCAGCTGGTCGGGTACGTTTCGCCCCGCTCTACACGAGCAAGCCATCTACCCCCGCCCCGTGCAACCCACCCTCCCCCTCTGGTTAGGCGTGGGTGGCACTCCCGCCTCGTTTGTGCGGGCCGGCATGCTCGGATTACCGCTAATGGTGGCGATTATCGGCGGCGAAACCCACCGCTTCCGCCCGCTTATCGACCTCTATCGCCAAGCCGGCGCCCAAGCCGGTCACCCCCCCGAGCGCCTCAGCGTAGGCATCCATTCACTCGGCTATGTGGCAGCAACCAGTGCCGAGGCGGTCAATCACTATTACCCAGGCTATGCCGAAACCTTCACCCGTATCGGCAAAGAACGCGGCTGGCCCCCCGTCAATCGCGTCCGCTTCGATGCCCAAAACGGTCTTACCGGTGCTTTGGTGGTTGGCAGCCCGAGTGATGTTGCCCAAAAGATTTTGCGTCATAGCGCGGCCCTCGGCGGCATCCAGCGCTTTACCTTCCAGATGGATAGTGCCAGCCTCTCGCACGACAAACTCATGCAATCAATCACCCTCATCGGCCAACAAGTCGCCCCATTGGTCAATACTGTTACGCCATAGCATGTTTTTTATTTTATAAAAAGCGTAGGGGCCGTCGTGAATAAGCGTCAATAAAGCCACATTCCTACAATGGCCGCCCCCGCCAGAATCACCGGCACGGGGATTTTGCGTGTGTAGGTCAACCCCAATGCCCCCAGCGCAATCGCAATACTGCGGATATCGATGCCGTTTTGGTGCATGATATTTACAATCACCACCAAGAACATACTGGCGACTGCTAGGGTCAACCCGCGTACAAAGCCTTGCACCGCTGGGTGTGATCCATAGCGGGCATACAATGCATGCACGCCCAGCGCCGTAAACGGTGGAATGGCTACCGCTACCAACGCGAGCAACGATCCCCGCAGCCCATCGACGAGATACGCCAAACTAATTACCCATAGTCCTGTTGGCCCCGGACTAATTTGACCGATAGCCAACGCCTCGGCAAAGTTATGGTCTGTCGCCCAACCTTGGGCTATCAAATCCGTGTGCAAAATAGGCAAATTCCCCGTACCAGACGTCGAAAAAAGCGATGCTTTGAGCAATAGCCAAAACAACAACCATGGATTCATTGCTGCCCTCCACGCCGACTGAACAGCCAAAACCCACCGGCACAGCAAATCCCCGCCCCCCACAACACCACAATTGCCGGCAGATTGAGCAACACCAATAGCAATGGCGCCGCCACCAGCACCGCCACACTCAACCCCAGATGCCACCTACCCTCGCGGTAGCTGGCAACTACGGGTGGTTTGAGCATCTGTAACACTAAAATAACTCCCACACCTACCGTCGCTGGGATGATGCCATGCAATGCCGCCACCACCAACGGTTGGGTACGAATGGTGGCATAGCCAGCAGTAATCAAAACGGTAATCGAAATACTCGGCAACAATAAGCCAATCAAAGCCACGATTGCCCCGAGGGCGCCAGCCACCCGCCAACCTATCAGCACCGTTTGCCCCAGCAGATTAATCCCGGGAGCGATTTGCACAATCCCCCAATACAACGAATATTCTTCGTCACTCAACCAATGCTGTTCTTCGACAGTGACGCGGCGCATCAAGTACAACGTGGTTGCCCCACCACCAAACGATTGCAAGCCAATCCCTGCCCATATCCGAAACAAATCACGGAGCCGCGGCGGTTGTGCTATCAAATCCTCGTCCTCTCCATATGCCTGATGCGTCAATTATACGGTGACGTGCGAGACGTGCGAGGCATGCCTCGCACCTGCTACTATACATACACACTAATTATTCAATGGAGTATCGCGATGACCGACCAACCCGTCCGTGGGAGCGTACCACTCTGGCGCACCCCCGAAGCACTTATCCTGATCATCGCGCAATTTTTTCTCAGTATTCGTGATATGCCCATTGGTGCATTCACGCTGGTCTATCTGCAAGGGCAAGGGTATTCAACCACTTTGATTTCGCAAATGGCATCGACCGCCCAAATTGCCGGCATGATTACCGCCATGGTGACTGGCAGCATCGCCCAACGGATCGGAAATAAATGGGTCTGGGTCGCTGGCATCGCCCTCGCTGCACTGAATAGCCTCGTATTCCAAAGTGTCGGTGTTTGGTGGATAGCCGGGTGGTGGGTCATTGGCGGGATTGGGATGGCGCTGGCTGGGATAGGAAGCGCAAGTATTTTGACCTATATCGGCGGCAAGACCCAAATCGGTGTACTTTCAAGTCTGTATATTCTTTGTTTTACGGTTGGAGGAGTGATCGGCAATCCCCTGCTCGGGTGGGTGATTGCCCACTATGATTATCGAATCCTCAGCGTGGTAGCACTTGCCATGAGCGCCGTTGGGATCTGCATCGTCCTCTTTGGGATTCCCCACGCTGCACCAACTAAATCTCATGACCCCAACATAAATCAATTCGATTGGCAGTTCATCCGTACGCCGCAAGTCCCACTCATCATGGGCATGCGCGGATTAGCCACGGTGAATTACGGCATGCTGACCGTATTGATTCCGTTATTACTCAATCAAACTGCCAAAGACATTTACCTCGTCGCAAGTTATGCATCTACCATGCTGGTAGTAGCCTCACTAGCGCAATTTTTGGCAGGCCGCGCCGCAGATGCATGGGGTGCATTATGGCCGTCGATTATCAGTTTTGTCATCATGGTATGTTGTGGGGTTGTATTGTGCTGGGGAACACATTCGATCCCTCTATTATTTATTTTTGGCATTATCAGCAATGCTGCTGCGTGGGCATTATCATCGCTCATGTATCTATGGGTAGCAGATTTTGTCGTACCGAGTCGCCATCCCCTGTTGTTAGGGTGGCTCCACGCCACTTGGAGTATTTGTATGGTAGTTGGCTCGTTGCTTGGCGGCTGGTTAATCGTCTATTATCAAGGATTGCCATTTTTGATGACCGGTTTGCTTTGCCTCGTTCCGATTTGGTTTACCTGGAAGCTTTACCGTGGCAACACAATCAGTACGATAAAAATTCCGGTGTGACTCAACCCAAATTGCAAATTTACGCCCCTGACAATGCAACCCAAATCGGATGATTCTTACCCAGGTTCGGTTAAGGATCATTCACGCATTCGTGCATTTCCAAAAATCACCAAATTACCGAAAACCAATGTGCCGTTATTTGACAAACGCAGACTTGGCGTGTTACTATTTTGGTCACGGGCGATTAGCTCAGCTGGTTAGAGCGCAACGTTGACATCGTTGAGGTCGATGGTTCGAGTCCATTATCGCCCACCACTTCCCCAATTTACTCACTATTAACAGATTACGAGGTGACACGTGTGGCGCGTGTTACGAGTTTTGTGTGTGACATTGTTTTTAACTTGCCCCGCCTGCCAGCGTGGCAAGATGTTCCGTGGCATCTTTCAGATGAACGTCCGATGTCCCGTCTGCGGTGTTGTATTTGAACGAGATGCCGGCGAAGTCACTGGCGCGATGGCAATTAATACTGCGCTCTTGTGCATATTGGCATTAATCGGTGCCGTGCTCGCAATTATCACCAAAATCCCTACCGGATTGTTAATTGGCGGGACAGCCGCACTGATGATTGTTTCTGGTGTCTTTTTTTATCGTCATGCCCGGGCGGTGTGGGTAGGTATCCTTTTTTTAACTGGGGCTATTTTTGAAGATGTGTAGCGAAAATGCACAGTTTTCTTTTTTAATGAGAAAATTTTCGGAAGCAACCCTTGCAAAATACAATTATGAAGCACTTTATACGCCCTCGGTATTCCCATAACGCGTATGAAATTAAAAATATACCGAATTCATTGACAATTTCGCAAACAGATTGGTTATTTCGTGAGTAATTTTTGGGTTTTTCGGTTTCTTGACAGAAAATACTTTCAAAGGGTAATATAATGCAAATAGTTTCTACACAGACGTTTCGTCATGATTGCACATTTTTATGTGTAGGAATTTAACATTGAATAAGGGAGGTTCTGCGTGGGAGAATATATCTCCGTTATTATGTTACTGGTTGGGGGTGCCGCTGGCTTTGGTATAGCGGTATTCATACATAAAACGAATATCCAAAACCAAATCAGTCGTTTGAACGCCGAATGGCAACTCAAGATCGAATCAGTACGTGCAGAACACAAAGAACTGAAAATCGAAGCATCCGACGAAGCATTGCGTATCCGGGCTGAAACCGAAACGCAAATCCGCGAATCACGACAGTCGATTCGCCAACAAGAAGAACGCCTCAGTCGCAAAGAAGAAGCGCTCGACCGCAAAGTCGAAACCGTAGAGCGGCGCGAACGCCAGATTCAACAACGCGAACGTCAAATTGAGCAACTCAGCCTCGAAGCCGAACAATTCCGGACGCAACAACGCGTCGAACTCGAGCGCATATCAGGGTTAACCGAATTACAAGCGCGCGAAATTATTTTGCAACAGGTCGAAGCCGAGGCTCGTGATGAATCAGCGCGTCGCATTCGCGAAATCGAGCGTGTCACCAACGACGAAGCTGACAAAACTGCGCGTAAAATCATCAGTATGGCGATCCAACGCTGTGCATCTGATTATGTTGCCGAAATCACCGTATCAACGGTCCCGTTGCCGTCTGAAGAAATCAAAGGCCGAATCATCGGTCGTGAAGGCCGCAATATCCGCGCATTCGAACAAATCACCGGCGTTGATATCATCGTCGATGATACTCCTGATGCAGTGACATTATCGTGTCACGACCCTGTTCGCCGTGAAGTCGCCCGATTGTCACTCGGCAAATTACTCAAAGATGGTCGGATTCACCCCACCCGCATCGAAGAAGTGGTTGCCAAAACGCAACAAGACCTTGATGTGGTCATGCGTGAAGAAGGAGAACGCGTCGCCTACGAAGCCAATGTCCAAGGCTTGCATCCCGATTTAATCAAACTCCTCGGCCGCCTCAAATATCGCACCAGCTATGGTCAAAACGTCCTCCACCATTCACTTGAATGTGCCTTGCTCGCAGGGCATATGGCAGCCGAACTCGGTGCGAACATTGCCATCGCCAAAACCGCTGCCTTGTTGCATGATATTGGCAAAGCCGTCGACCACGAAGTTCAAGGACCACACGCCGTCATTGGTGCCGATATCGCCAAGCGCCTTGGCCGATCACCTGCCATCGTACATGCAATTGCTGCCCACCACAATGACGAAGAACCAACTACCGTTGAAGCATTTTTGGTCCAAGCAGTCGATGCAATTTCTGGTGGTCGCCCCGGTGCCCGTCGCGAAACACTCGATTTGTATATCAAACGACTCGAAGCACTCGAAGGAGTCGCCACTTCGTTTGAAGGCGTGCAACGTGCCTTTGCCGTCCAGGCTGGTCGCGAAGTACGGATCATGGTTGTACCCGAAACGATTGACGATTTGGGAAGCATTCATTTGGCACGTGATATCGCCAAAAAAATCGAGGAAAGCTTGCAATACCCAGGCCAAATCAAAGTCACCGTTATCCGCGAAACACGTACCACTGAATACGCCCGCTAATCTCATGCGCGCCGGTCTCGGTGGAAACCAATTCAAGTCATATCAATAAACTCCCTCGTTTGGCAGACCATCGCAACGCCAAACCGGGGAGTTTTGCCATCACATAGCGGGTGTTACGGCCCAAATAGTAGGTGCGATTCTATGCGCATTCACGCCTAAATTTTCACATAATGAAGGAAAATCGAAGAAAATCGAACAGAATTGCGCATGCCCAAACGTACTTCAGCCTGAATTACACCCTAATGTCTGTGCGATCAGATTTCGACGGCATTTTCACAAAGAACATATGACGGGTACCACATTGCTCCCTTTTTTGACAATATAATACCACTCCACCCCAGCAAGCACAGGTGACGTTGCGTGTAAATACTCTCCCTTCTGTGCAACATGGTATAATCAGCCAAAGTGTAGATTCGGTTTGGAGTCATTCAGCGTGAGTTATTCCCTAACCATCGGTCCTTTTCATCCTGCCTGGCGTGGTCCACAGCGATTTATCATGGATCTCGAAGGCGAGACGATTTCTAATATCGATTATCACAGCGGCATGAACGAACGTGGCTGTGCCGAGCGTATAAGTCGAATTCCGCTTTCACAAGCGTTAACCCTCGTGCCACGAATCTGTGGCACTTGTGGGCATGCGCATATGATGGCATTTTGTCAAGCAATAGAAAACTTGACCAATACGACCGTGCCAATGCGTGCACAATTAATCCGGATGATTGTCGTTGAGCTCGAGCGCATAGAGATAAATCTCGCAGGTGCCGCAAATCTCTGTACGGTTCTTGGTGTCGAACAGCACGCCAAAGTGCTCTTTAACCTCCAGCAAATCTGCAACACTCTTTTGAATGAACTCATCACCAGTCGGAGCGCCACCAATATCATGATGCCTGGGGGCTTAGCATACAATCCCCCGAGCTACGCGTTGTCATTGATACAAACAGGGAATGCCCAACTCATTAAGCAATTGTATGCCGTGATTGATTCAATTATCGATGACCGCAATCTCTTGACACGCACCGTCGAAATTGGCATGTTGGCAACCAACGCTGCTGACCAACTAGATGTCGGCGGGATCATCGCTCGTGCATCAGGAATCACGCGTGATATACGCTTTGACATGCCATATGCAGCCTACCAACGCCTGGATGTAAATCGTGTTGTCCAATCGGGGGGCGATGTCTACGCACGGCTCTTAGTGATGCTCCTAGAATCACACGAAAGTGCGAAGATGGTCGAACAATCGCTCCGTTTGCTCAAAACTGGACCCTGCGAAGGGGAGATTCCGGTACTGCCTGTAGGAAATGCGATTGGAAGCGTCGAAGCACCGCGTGGGTTGTTAACGTATAGTATTGCCAGTGATGGTGTTCGCATCATCCAATGCGAAATAATAATGCAACGACAACTCGATCGTTTGCTCAGCCGTTCATTGATCGTCAATGTTCAACTTGATGATCTCTTGCCCATCATCGCCTCTACCGACACTTGTACTGCCTGCGCCGAACGTTAAGGGGAGTGGTCATATATGCTTATTGTGGCGCTATTATTACCGTTGTTAGCAGCTATCGCAGCGTGGTTTCTTGACCGCGTTGTGCCGACACGTCATATTGGATATATCGCCATCGGCGCATTATTCCTCAGTGCGGTCATCCTCACTATTTCGGGTATATTGTACCGGTTGCCGCTCCAATTGCTCTCCATGCCATGGATACACCTAAATGATTTCACCACAACGCTCACCTTACGTTTTGACATGCTTAATTGGGTCGTGAGTGTCGTGGTGTTGTTTTGTAGTGTTGCCGGGATGATTGGCTTAATCCATTCATTACCGTATGCGCTGCGTAATTATGGTCGCTTAATAGCATTACTGATGCTCCACGTAAGCATTATCGTTATCGGCATCGCCGCCCAAGACACCCCTTTACGAATGTTTGCATGGGGGGCTGCCGCACTTGTCGGTGGTATTCTCATGCGGTTGAGTGGATCATTACCAGGAAGCAATGCTCCCTTAATTAGTGTAGTCGGGGGGATTGCAGGGGCCATATTGTTACTTGTAGCGACATTTTGGCGTCAATACATCCCGCTCGGTGCGTTGCCAGGTACTTTAATTATCTGTTGGAGCCTTGGAGCGTTTTTGGTGATGGGATTGTTACCATTTCATAGTTATATGAGTAGCTTGAGTAGCGCACCGGCTATTTTGGCACTGTTCCTCATCCCACTGGGGATTCCTCTCCTCGGCGTTTTGGCGTTTATCGACATGGCTGCGACTCAAGCACCACTTATCAATAACAGCTGGACGATTGTTTTGGCAGTCTTGGCGATTTTAAGTGCGATTGGATGTGCCACAGGGGCTATAGGTGCCACCCGGCTACGTGCCATGTTGGGTTGGCATGCCAGTACCCAATTTGCGTTGATTGTCTTGGTCGCGATTAGCGATAATCGTGCATTGTTACTCGGCGTTCCTATTTTGCTACTCAATGCGATTATTTCAACCGTTATGATTGCATTGGCAATTGCATTTATCGAAATGCGGAGCAACACAGACAATTTGAGCCACATTCGCACCCGTGCCAAGATCGGTGTTGCTGGGGTTGTGTTACTGATTGCTGTGGCTTCTTCCATCGGAATCCCAGGCACAATCGGATTTATTGCCCGCTGGTGGGTTGCGGATGTCTTGTTGACTAAAGCACCTTGGGTAATTATCGCATTTTTGATTTGTGGTTCACTCCAAGGCTTGGCATGGTCTGTCGCATTAGCGAGCATCTGGCGCCGCATGCCACGTGGACTCGCCTCAGGGAATATCATTGCGTCAGCAATCCCTGCATGGGGGGTGTGGTTGGGTTCAATCATCCTGGCAGCGATACTTTTCATCGGTGGGATAATCCCACGCTTTCTCTGGACATTGTGGCTCGTGCCCCTCCAAAAGCGATTCGCAATTGATGCGGTTATTACGCCACCTTCGCTCCCCTCACCGGAACAACAATTGGGCCTCGCGGGTGCCGCACTATTAATTGTAATTGTTCCGTTATTGGCAGCCCGTACCCGGCAACGCCAAACTGCAGGGCCAAACGAGCAAAGCACCACGACAGTACCATCCCAAGCAACAGCCGAAAGTTTGTCATTACTCATCGGCATTGTACGGGCCGATTGGTTGTTAGCAAGGGCTTGGCAAGTACTTATTCGGATTGGCAGTGGCATTCAGTGGATATTACGGCTCGGCGAAGAACGTTACTACGTCGCCGGGTTGGTGATGGGATTGATTGTCATTGTCCTCATGTTGATGTAGAGGCACGCATGGCTGAATTTTTTAATACCCAATGGCCACTTATCGGCATTTCGCTTTCGGCGGGATTAATTTTGTTGGCCCAACAATGGCGCACTACCCTGATCGGGTTGTTTTTTAATTACCTATTTGTGGCGGCATTTTTGGCACAACCACAATTCATCAAACCCGATTTGACATTACTAGGGATGGCGATAAGTACCACCGTGTTGGTGAAATTAATTGCGGGGTTCTCGGCAGTACTTATTTTGGCGGTCACCGCACTGACGTTTTCACGTGAGTACGATGCCGACGCCCTCGACGAATTCAGCTTAGCTGAGCTCCGTCGCGCTGCCCGCCGTGCGCAACGCAAACAACTCGTTGCACCATTGCGTTTTGCCGACTTTGTAGTCCCGATTTGGGCGCTCATTCTTGCGGCAATTGCGAGCTTTATTTTGCCACGGCTTTATCCAATTGGAAGCGAAGAAGTCGATTTTGCTTGGTATTGGCTCACGCTTACTGGAATTTTCACTATCGTTACGGCAAACGACCTGCTCAAACTTGGGCTGGGATTATTAGTTTGTGTGAGTAGTATTGATTTGTTGTACACTGCCATTGCAAGCACCGTGCAGGTTTTCCCGTTGGCAATGTTGGGATTGACGACCATTGTGCTTTCGCTGTCGGTGTCGTATTTGAGTGGCCTCATGTATGGTCGTCTCAAGACACTTGAACTCAACGAATTGTATAAACGCTGATGCTATACCTGCTTATTATTTTTTTCCCCACAGCGATGGCCGCTGGACTATTTTTGTTGCGTGCCCAAAACATGCCGTCTATTTCTGGCGGGATGCTCGCGGTCATCGTGCAAATCGCGTTAGTGCTCCAACTGCCAGTAGATGCGCCGGTGCGCCTGCTTGGGTTGACCCTTACCATTGACCCTTTAGGGCGCCTCGTCATGTTGACTATTTTGGGTGTCGCACTCTTTAGCTATGTGGTTACGTTCTTTATAGCCCATGGCGAAAACTTTGTGCCGGTCAGTTTACTTATAATAGGAATTACGAACGCAACGGTTTTGCTGATGCAAGAACCATTTGTTGCCAGCCTATTGATGGTGAGCAGTGGTTTGCTCGCGATTTTGGCAATTGTTGACTTGCCAATCGGCAGCACCGTTTTGGTCGAACGATCACCGCTGATCACCGCATTGCATTACTTGGTATTGGTGTTGTTGTCAGGGTTTGCCATGTATATGGCGTATGTGTTGTTGACAATTTATTGGCCAACAGAACAAAACGGGCAAGGTTCACCCGCGCACTTGATTATGGCATTACTGATTGTGGGCTTTGGGATGCGCTTGGCTATTTTTCCGTTTCAATCATGGCTCATCGAAGTCACTGAATATTCTGCCCCCATGGTCTCCGTGTTGATTATCACCGCACTCAACAGCACCGGGTTGTTATTTTTGATTGCTACCTTCCAATTCTTCCCCGTCATTGTGAGTGAAAACGCCCACGGGATGCGGATGCTGCTGTATCTTGGGGCAGCCACGATGATTTTGGCGTCGTTATTTGGCTTAGCCAGCCCACATTTGCGCCGGACACCGAGCTATTTAATTGTAGCCAATAGCGGGTTAATGTTGTTTGGGGTAGCGAGTGCAAGCAGTACAGGTTTGGCAGGAGCGATTTTTGAGATGTTCAATCAGATGATTGCCGTCTTGATTATTTTTGTCTCTATCGCCCTGCTCGAACGGCCCGATGGCCGCCCGGTGGTGACTATTCGCCGTGATTTGCTGTGGCGATGGCCACTTGCGGGGAGCGGCTTTATCGGCGGGTTACTCTTGTTACTCGGGATGCCTCCATTCAGCTCGTTTACGAGTAAATTACTCATTTATAATGCCGCCGCCCGTATTAGCCCCACATTTGTCGTATTGCTCGGAGTAGGATCGTTGTTGATGCTAGCGGCAATTGCGCGACTCTTATACGAACGGTTGTTGGGAGCCGCTGAAGAGCTCCCCACCGAAGAGATGCCTATTTTGCTTGCTACCCAAGAAATTGAACGTTTTAGTGATCGACGCCTATTGAGCGAGCCGGTAGGCTTATCAGTGGTCTTATTTATTTTGCTTGGGGTATGTTGTGTCATCGGGCTGTATCCACAAATTTTGTTGACGATGATTGATGATGTCATTCGTGGGTTGACATTTGTGCGTACCGCTTCATAAAGAGGTTGATAATGGCATTGCCTATCCGCGTTTTTCGCGCAAATACTGGTTCGTGTGGAGGATGTGATGCCGAAATAGTGTTGGCAGTCTCACAAGCACCTGATATGGTATTTGTTTCAACGCCAATTGATGCCGATATCTGGTTGTTAACCGGGATATTGACCCAATTTGCGCGTAATTATATCGTCCAAACGATAACGAGCATGAATGAACGCCCAACAATCATTGCGGTCGGTCAATGTGCCCTCAATGGTGCCCCGTTTGGGCGCGGGGGATTGATTGATGCCCCCGAAATTCCAGTCAAAGCGTTACTCGATGGGTGCCCCCCCACACCAGCAATTATTCTTGCGGCAATCCGAACCAATTTGAAGCAACGCAAGTAGCATTCATTCCAACAGATAGACAGGAGTCAAGGTGGATTTAATTTTTGCTTACTTTATTTACCCCGGATTAATCCCAAGCGTCGTATTTGCCTTGGCGTTCGGGTTTATTGTGACCCACCGCCGTCCCATGTTACCCCCGGATATCCGCAAAGCAATTCTTAGTGTCGATGGATTTGCCGCATTCCTGAGTATTTTGTTGGCAATTGGGGCAGCCACCTATATGCCGTGGCCATTCAATGGTGCATATACTTCTATTGCTGGCCCATTATTGATGTGGGCTGCCATTGAAGCATCATTTCTTATTCCGTCACTGGCCGCGCAAACATCTTCATCGCCTTTGGTCGTACGTGGTGCCGCTAGGTCACTCCAAATTGGCCTGGCGGGACGTGTGGTCGTGTGGTGTGTGTTCGGGGTGTTGTACTGGGCAAATCAAACGTGGCAAATTGCAACGCTTCCTGCAATCATCCTTGCATGGGTTGCAGCGATTTTGGCGTTACCGGCAGCCATTGGCGTAGGCATGTTTCGCAATGATACTGCGCTTACTGGTATGATGACCACCGGGCTGAGTCTATCAACGACTGCCCTCATGCAAATCACTACTGATATGCGTGCTGCGGTATTAATTCTCACGGTGACCACCAGTTTATGTCCATTCGATATGGACAGTAATTGGCTTCGTCTCATCTTCATCGCCGGCACGACGATAATCACCATGGTTGGATTGCGGTTTTTGGTACGGAATCAGCCATTTGCCACCCTCGCGGCAGCCTTGCGTTGGTGTTGGTGGCGGGCGTTACCTCCGGCGTTGCTGGCGTTGATTTACCTCATCGTCAAACCATATTAGACATTAGAGGTGTGGCATGAATGCAATCGTAGTGACACAGCTCGCGGTGCCGAATAGTCCGATTCGCGATGTCAATTTACGTATCCCTGAACATAGTTGTTATGGCATCATCGGGGCGAGTGGGAGTGGCAAAAGTGTGCTCCTGAATGCAATTGCCGGGTTACATGGGACGCAATCACCACGCATTCAAATGAACGGGCAACCCGTGTGCGCCACAACCGCGCAGATTGGCATGATGTCCCCACGGATCCACCCCCCCACAAATCTCACGGTCCAACGACTCCTTACAACCCAAGCCATGTTGTATGGCTTATCGGGAACGACACTTAACGCGCATTACGACCGCGCCGTACGCTGGTGTGCCATCGAACAACTTGCGTACAAATCCATCGGGCAACTATCGCTCTTTGATATTCGTCGCGTCATGCTTGCCGTTGCCCTAATCAATCGCCCGTCGTTACTACTTATCGATGACCCGACGGCAGGGCTCTATTCCCACGAACAGCTTGTCATGATTGATATTCTCGAAAGCCTGCGCGGCCGCAATATGACGATTGTCATTGCTACTCGTGGGGATGTGCCCCTTGAATCATTATTTGATACGGTAGGGATACTCGCTGACGGCCGCATCATTAGCGAACTCGATGCCCAACAAATCCGCACACTTCCTCGTACTATCATGATCCACACCAACGATATTCCCTCTGCCGCATTTGATACTATTATCACCTTCGACCACGGTATCATCGCGACTCGGCGCACGATTGTCTTAACGGGGAATGGCGTCCAATCGCTCGCTGAAGTATTGCAGATTCTGTTGCACTACAACGTCCATATTTTTCGAATTGAGCCACGGAATCACCCGCTTCAAGATTTAGTGAAACAATCCGAGACACCGCAAACAATGACCCAATTATATCCGCCGCGGATTATTACTTCTGAAATCGGCGATGAGATTGCGCCACCCACGGAGGAATAAATGCAACAACAACTACGTGACCAGCTGGCGAAGCCAGCGATCGATGCCCCTCCCACACTCCCTTCAAATATGCGGCAGTTGGTAGTACTGATTTTGGCTGACTACTTTCAATCAAAACGAATTCTCATTGAATGGGGGAGTGCATTTGCGGTGGCCGCAATGCTCATGCGGAACAGTACCAATACACATGACCTGATGGCAACATGGTCGATTTACACGGTATTGGTGGCGCTGTATACCACCTCAGTGCTGGCAGATATCGCCGAACAACCGTTCCAACTCCAACGATTACTCGCGATTCAATCGCGACGTGCCTATATCAATGCATATTTGATTGCCGCCAATGTTATTGTCCTCAGTTGTTACATCATCGTCGTCTCATTGAGCTATGTAATCGCCCCACTCGCACGCCCGTCGCTCGAATTGTTGGGCACATCATTCATCAACCTCGTCGTACTGACAAGCCTCGTAACCACATTGATGTTAATGCTAACCCCGCTTGTCGCCAACTCCCACCAGCGGATTCTTGTATTGCTGTCAATTACCATGCCATTCTCTTGGAATATTCTTGGTCCAGCCATCCAACATTTCATCGGCCCAAATTATAGCAAATATATAGCCGCATGTACGACATTTTTTGGAGTCGTATTATGGCCCAGTCTCCACCTCTATACAACCATAATCACCCCACATTTTGACCGTGTGATGATTGGCGTTATCGTCTTCCACCTCATCATAATCATGGGAATCATTCGCCAAATCACCATCTGGTTTAACAAAAAATCACTCAAAATTGCCTAAAAAACCCCCAGTGGTGGCTGTTCTGCCACACCACTGGGGGTTACCCGTAACGCTTACGCTTCGCGTTGTAATGCCAAACCAATCAGCACCACAAACGCTACCCAAATCACATCAGCAAAAAACAAATGCAATAATTGAATTGGGATAGGTGCCAAAAAAACAAGATTTAATGACCCGAGCATCAATTGGCCCACATACGCTACCAGCAACACCCGGCTCGCGGCACGTGTCCCTGCGATGGGACGCATTTGCGCAATCAACTGCGAAACAATCACCATGACTATTCCCGTTCCGATTGCAATTACGGGATGCAAGACACGCAAGCGCAACAACACGTTGGCCGTCATGTCGAAATCTTGAGCAAGCCCATCAGCATATGTAGTCGTCGGGAATAACGTATCACCTAACGCAGCAATCCCGCCACTTGCCCCCAACAACATCGTCATCACGACGCCTATAATGACCCATGTCAACAACCGTCCGCGCCCCTTGAAGTCTGGTGCTGCTATTCCGCGGACCCACATACCGGTCAACGTAATCACTCCCACCAATACCAGCGTATTGATTAAGTGCAACGACATCGAAAAAGCACGCGTCAACGATGCATTGTGTGCCACCAACTCAAGCAAAACTAATACCGCTCCAAATAACGCTTCGATAATCACAAATGCCAACGTCAATACCCCACCTCGACGCACAATGTGCCCTTTGGGAAACAAGCGGAATGAAAAAAACGTCAATCCTACGATTAAAAGCAACAAAAGCCCACTCGTCAGACGGTGTGAAATTTCAATGATGGTTTCGAGCATCGGTGCCCTTGGGATTACTTCACCGTTACACAATGGCCAATGGTTACCACAGCCTGCCCCCGACCCGGTCGCCCGCACAAATGCCCCCCACAAAATCACAATAATCGTGTAACTCAATACAATCCAGACATAGCGCTCGAATCGTTTGATGGCCATGATTGTTACTCCTGTCACAAACTCCACTTTAGCGCCTATTGTAGCCTAGCACGCCCAAATACGCAACTCATCATCGCACCCCATCGTGATTTACAAGGCGTATCTCCATCATCATGACAAATTGTATACGAGGCATCCCCATAAAAACCAACCCTCTTATCCCTTGGAATCCTATTCAATTGGAATGCCACCCAATTTAACGAAAATTCACGCTACAATACGCATATGAGTACCACAGCACAGATTACATTCAAGAGCCAATCGATTCGCGACACTCTCGCCATTGGCAGTGCTATTGGTGCCGTGTTGCAGCGGGGCGATATTATTTTGCTTGATGGTGAACTCGGCGCCGGCAAAACACACCTGAGCAAAGGCATTGTAGCCGGGACTGGCAGTACCCATCTTGTTACCAGCCCCACGTTTGTCTTTATTAACGAATATCGTACTGCATCGCAATTGACCATTTTTCATATCGATTTATATCGAATCGGAACAAATGCCGAGCTTGATAGCATTGGGCTGGCGGATGCTACGAACGGCAGCGGTATTTGCCTCATAGAATGGGCCGAGCGTGACCAAAGTTTGCGCGAAATCCCCCATCTCCATATCGCGTTGATGCATCAACATGCCGACCAACGCTTAATTCGCCTCACCGGCTTCGGTGTACGCGCTGCAGAGATTATCCATTCCCTCCAACAACTCCCAGCACAGCTATTA
>CALQBW020000028.1 GCA_943328915.2 Singulisphaera sp. GP187
AACGAGACGCATCGATCATAGAGAGCACCTGAAGTAACGATAGGCGCCGTCTGACCATATCCACTTACCGTGGTGGTAACGGTTTGCAAAAGCTTGTCGAGGTATGAATTGGCACTGGCACGGGGAGAACGGTTTTTGAGCAAATCACGTTGACGTATGCGCAATGGGGTTGATTGGCTTGATTCGGCGTTGGCACCGTCATCAGTGCTCCGTCGAGGGTCACGTGGTCGTGTGTCTTGATCCATGCTGTCAACTCTATCCTACATACAGAGTGAAAATGTCTACACAATAACGCATTACTATGCAATTAAATATCATTGTAGCATTACCAATTACTGAACGTCAACGTTTTTTGACAGCGGTCATCAGCGTTTTCGCTGATATTCTGCTGATTTTGACGAATATCCGTTGAAATTAATCAAAAGGGATATCGATCACCAGCTTGTACGACAGAGCCACTATTGGTATTCTTTTTCAATTCAATACATGGCGCAACGTGTCGAGTGTTATTCCTGCGTATGGTTGGTTTTTTTGGTGAAATCAATCTCACGGTACAATATGCATGTAAAGCGAATCGGTATCCAAAGGATCTAAAATGCCTGGATTTTTGGCGAATGCAGACCTTTCCGCAAACCTGATCGAACTCCGTCGTCAACAAATCACTGATTATATTGATCTCACTAGCAGCAACCCAACCAGGAATGGGTTGTTGTTTCCGCCAGATATTTTGGCGGAAGCGGCAGCGCCGTATTGGCAGACACGGCGCTACCAACCCAATCCACGCGGGTTATTTGCGGCACGGCAGGCGATTGCTGGTTATTATGCGCAACGCACACCGGCGCTGACCATCGATCCCGCCCAAGATATATTTGTAACCGCAAGTACCAGCGAAGCGTATGCCCTGTTGTTTGCATTGCTGACAAATCCTGGCGATAACGTACTCGCTCCGCAAATTTCGTACCCGTTGTTTGAATACTTGGCCGAAATGTTCCGTATCGAATTGCGGAGCTATCCCCTTGATCCACAGCGCGGTTGGCGGATCGACCCGTGGCAACTCGCCCGCCTTAGCGACGAGCGGACCCGCGCTGTGTTGATTGTATCGCCACATAACCCCACCGGCATGGTGGTCAAACAAGCGATTCCGGTGTTGCAATGGCTAGGGCTACCGATTATCTGTGATGAAGTTTTCGCAGAAATGCCCTTTGCTATTCCGCACGTGCCCCCGTTGGCGGCCGTGATGCCCAATGTGCCAATATTCACCCTCAACGGCATCTCAAAAATGTATGCTTTACCTGATCTAAAACTCGGCTGGGCGGTCCTGAATCCGCCCGCCCGGCAGTATGCTGACCGGCTTGAGGTACTCAACGACACCTTGCTCGGTGCCAATGCCTTGACGCAATCAATGTTGCCGACCATCATGCACCGCGGTCATAATTTTGTGGTACAGCAACGTCAAATCATTCAAAAAAACATCGCGACCGTCATGAATAGGCTTGCCAGTGTGGATTGTGTGCGCGTGCGCGCCCCAGATGCGGGCTATTATCTTTTCATTGAAGTGTTGACAACACAAGATGAAGAAGCCGTGGTGCTCCAACTCCTCGATGCCGGTGTCTTTGTACACCCCGGATTTTTCTTTGGATTTGACCAAGGATGCTTTTTGGTGCTGTCGTGTTTGGTGGCCGAACCACAGCTTTCCCAAGGGGTGCAACGCTTGGTAGATGGATTGCGTCTGATTGTGGCAGCTGACGTGTGACACAGGTGCTGCGAACTATTTTTAAGGAACAAAATGATGAATGAACGGTCTACAGCCGATGAACAACTCTTACTTGCCCCTCACGAAAGTCGCGCCTTCAACCACACCGATACGTGGCGGGTGTTGCGGATTATGAGTGAATTTGTCGCTGGCTTCGATGATTTGGCGACCCTTGGTCCGGCGGTATCGCTGTTTGGGTCGGCGCGGATCAAAAGTGATGATGATCTCTATCAAGCAACGGTAGATACTGCCCGCTTAATCGGTGAAGCCGGGTATGCCATTATTACGGGTGGCGGGCCTGGTGTAATGGAAGCAGGCAACCAAGGAGCGCGGTTGGCGGGGGTCCCGTCGATTGGGCTCAACATCGAATTACCTTTTGAGCAACATGTCAACCCCTATGTCAGCCAATCACTCGAGTTCCGGTATTTTTTTGTACGCAAAACAATGTTGGTGAAATACGCCACGGCGTTTGTCTTTTTCCCCGGCGGATTTGGGACGCTGGACGAATTATTTGAAGCAATTACCTTGGTCCAGACGGGCAAAGTCCACAATTTCCCAATTATTTTGTACGATTCTCACTACTGGCATGGGTTGCTGGAATGGTTGCGCACAAGCGCAGTGTCGCGGCATATGTTGAGCGAAGCCGAACTTGCGTTGTTGCGGATTGTCGATACGCCTGCCGCCGTCCGTGATATTATCGTAACGGCCACTGCCGACCATGTCGAGCGTGAGCAAGCCGCGCGTGATGAATTAGCGCGGGTCCATCGCCAAAAGTAATTAATCACGCGTTAATTTCAGTGTGAGCGAAACCGAATCGCCGAATGGGCACGAAATGACGCAGGAGTGATTATTCTTTGGATTCATCGGCAGTAATTTCATCGAGCAAATCGCTTTGCCAGCGCTCCAGCCACGTGAGTGCGGCATGCAGGCGGGCGGGGGGCATGGCGCGTAGGGAATGGATCTGGAAGACCCGCACTAACCCCACAAAAATCCCCAAGTAGTCGTTGCGTTTGCGCAACGTGGCCGATGTCATGGCGGTTTGACGAGTCAACTGCACCAATTGGGTGGCGCCCCCATCGCTGAGGTGGGCTGCAGTTTGCGTATCGTGTTGGGCGATTTGGGCGTCGAGCTCACGTTCACCGAGGAGTTGGTGGCGCGCTACCGCTGCGATTTCTTGGGCTTGCACATAGGCTTGGGCGAGGTTGTCTTGTTGGTAGCGGGCTGCCACAAAGACATCTTGGGTGGTGGCACCATTGGGTTTGAACTGTTGCCACAATACCGATGCCACTTCATGTTGCCATTGGGCGAGGATACTCCCCCGTTTGCTGGGGAGCATGCTTAACCACAACGGTACCAAATCGACTCGTAAGCAGAGTGCCGGTATGCGGTTTCCTTCCGCATCGATGATCCAGAGGGGTTTGAGACCAGCCGCCAACACCGGAATACGGCGTATTGCGCGTTCGTAGCTGGTCGGTGTCAACGCCACACTGCGCAATATATGGCGGACGGGGATATATTGTTGGTTGGGGTCAATTCCCAATATGGTCAAAATGTCGTCAGTCGCATAGAATGAAGTAGGAACGGTCGGCATACCAGCCTCCTTTGTAATGGATTCATGCAGATTTTTGCGCACTCTTGTGCGCAAAGTCAAGCGTATGCTGATAATAGCATGTTGCTCATCGGTGTAGCACAACTCACGAGAATACCGGAGGAATCTATGGCGCGAGTACTGTATTTTGATTGTTTTTCGGGGATAAGTGGTGATATGACTCTCGGTGCCCTCTGTGATGTGGGGCTTGATGTGGTTGCGTTACGCACCATGCTTGATAGTCTTGCCCTGCCTGGTTGGCAGATCGAAGCGCGTGCCGAAATGCGTGGGTGGTTGTCTGGCACCCAAATGTATGTCGACGCACCAGAGCAGACGGCCCACCGCCATTTGCACGATGTCAATCAGATTATCACCCAAGCCCAACTCCCCGATCGAGTCAAACGTGATGCGTTGGCGATGTTTACGACACTTGCTGAAGCCGAGGCCAAAGTACATGGAGTCAGCCCCAACGACGTGCATTTCCACGAAGTCGGTGCCCTCGATGCAATCGTTGATATTGTCGGCGTGGCGGCAGGACTCTATTTGTTGGGAATCGAAAAAATCTATGCCTCAGCAGTGCCGTTGGGGAATGGTTGGGTGCGGGCGGCCCACGGCGAATTGCCCGTGCCTGCCCCCGCTACGCTGAATATTTTGAGTGCCGCCAACGCGCCGATTATCCCCGATGCCGCCACATTCGAGCTGGTCACCCCTACAGGGGCGGCGATTCTCGCCACGCTGGCTGAATTTCGCCGTCCAGCCATGCACATTACCCAGGTGGGGTATGGTTTTGGCAGAAAAAAGAGCGAGCGCCCCAATGCGTTGCGCGTCTGGTTGGGCGATACTGCCACAGTGGCCGATACCGTTGTCCAACTCGAATGCAATATTGATGATCAAACGGCTGAACAATTGGCCTATGTCTGTGAATTGTTGATGCAACAAGGAGCACGTGATGTGTGGCAAACGCCTATTTTGATGAAAAAAGGGCGGGCCGCGACGATGGTGTCGGTGTTATGCGACGAACCGCATGAAGCGGCAATGGTCGACACCATCATGCGTCAAACGAGCACCCTCGGCATGCGCCGGCAAATCGTCGAACGGCATGTGGCTGAGCGGACATTTACTACGGTGACCACCCCGTATGGTGATATCCGCGTCAAACACAAACACTGGCAAGGGCAAACGGTTGCGTCTGCTCCCGAATATGCCGATTGTGCAGCGGCTGCGACCCAGTACAATGTCCCAATTCAACAGGTTTATGCAGCAATTCACGCAGTGTTAACACAACGATGACATATAGTAGGTGTTTTGGTGTATACTAATTTAATCCAACTGTGTCTTAATGAAGAGGCAATGTGACCATGATGGTCAGCGATTGGCGCTAGACCGTTGTCATGTATGAGGAGGAGTAACGTTGGAATTATTGCAAACAATCAAAAACCGCATCGCATTGGTATTCCCAGGCCAAGGATCGCAGTACGTAGGGATGGGGCGTTTGTTATATAACGTTTCACCAGCGGCGCGGCGGATTTTTGATCGTGCAGATGAAGTTCTTGGGTTTTCCCTTACCACGCTCTGTTTTGAAGGACCACAAAGCGAGCTTGATGATACGATGAATGCGCAACCAGCGATTTTGGCAGTCAGTATTGCCTGCCTCGATGCCTTGCGTGAGCGTCTCAATCCACTCGGTCTGAACGTATTGCCTGCCATGGTGGCTGGTCATAGTCTCGGTGAGTTTACGGCGATGGTCGCTGCCGGCGTCCTCGAATTCGAAGAAGCCTTGTTACTGGTACGCGAACGCGGTCGTTTGATGAAAGAATCTTCAATCGAACGCCCGGGTGGCATGGCAGCGGTGATTGGCTTAAATGAACAACAACTGCAAGAAGTAGTCGACGAATCACAATCACACGGTATAGTGACCATGGCCAATTCCAATTCTCCTGGTCAAACCGTGTTGTCTGGCGAAGTCGGTGCTTTGTTGTGGGCCATGGATTTGGCCAAAGCCCGTGGTGCGAAATTGGTGCAACGCTTGGCGGTATCGATTGCATCGCATTCTCCGTTGATGCAACAAGCCGCTATGCATTTTTCTGAATTGTTGAGCCAAGTGAATATGCGCCCACCGATTGTGCCGTTGATTGCAAATATCAGCGCACAAATGCTTAATTCTGTCGAAGAACTGCGCCACGAATTAAATGGCCAGTTGACCCGCCCCGTGCAATGGACCAATAGCGTCCACACCATGGTCGAACACGGCGTCGAGACATTTATTGAACTCGGACCCAAACAAGTTCTGACGGGGTTGATTCGTCGGATCAACAACCAAGTACAAACCTTGAGTCTTTCTGACGTCGAAATTGTCAAAATTTTGTATCCATCAGAAAACGATGCGTCTGCATCGCTGACTGCCTAACCGAGGCGTTATTTATGCGACGAGTAGTAATTACCGGAGTCGGTGTCGTGACTCCGTTAGGCAATGATATAGCGACCACATGGCAGGCTATTTGTGCCGGTCAGAGTGGGGTGCGCCCGATTACGCGATTTGATGCAAGTGGCTATGCAGTGCGAATCGCCGGCGAAGTGCAAGACTTTGTGCTGGATGCGGCGATTGACCCACGTGAAGCACGGCGTGCCTCGCAATATGTGCGCTATGCCCTCAATGCCAGCCTCGAAGCACTGCGCAACGCCCAACTTGACCCCACCACCATGGACCGTGAACGCCTTGGGGTGATTTATGGTACGGGTGCCGGTGGGATTGATTTGATTGGTGAAAACGTCGAAATCATTCGTGACAAAGGCACCCGCCGCGTCGCTCCCACCCTCATCGCCAACATGATTGACGATGCGGCTTCTGGGTATATTGCCATCCAAACAGGCGCTCTTGGCCCCAATATGGCCATTGTGGCAGCATGTTCGACGGGAGGCCACAATATCGGCGAAGCCTTCGAGACGATTCGCCGCGACGATGCTGATGTGATAATTGCCGGAGGCGCAGAATCGCCGATTGTCCCCGTGATTATGGCGTCATTTACCAATATGCGTGGCCTGGCTGGTGACAACGAAAACCCCGCGGCCGCCTGTAAACCATTTGATGCCCGCCGAGACGGCTTTGTGCTGTCCGAAGGCGCTGGCGCCGTCATCCTCGAAGAACTCGAACATGCCTTGCGCCGAGGAGCTCCCATCATTGCCGAATTAATTGGCTACGGCAATAGCAACGATGCCAAAGATATGATTGCCGCTGGCGATGACGGTGCTGGTCCGGCGCGTGCCATGAAAATGGCCATCCGCAAAGCCGGCATTGACCCCCTCACGGTCGACTATGTCAATGCGCATGGTACCGGTACGCCCCTTAATGACAAGGCCGAAACCCGCGCCATCAAAACAGTCTTTGGTGATCACGCCTATAAATTGTTGGTCAATTCTTCGAAATCAATGCTTGGGCATATGATGGGCGCTGCAGGTGCCGTCGAATGTATCATCGCTGCCTTGAGTGTGCTCCACGGAGTGGTGCATCCCACCATTAATTTAGTTGAGGCAGACCCTGATTGTGACCTCGATTATGTGCCTGGTGCTGCGCGCCAGGCCGATGTGCGAATTGCGTTGTCCAACTCCATCGGTCTTGGTGGCCATAATTCGGCATTGATTGTACGGCGCTACGACGCATAACCAAAAACAGAAGCGGTGTCGCACACGGTGCGACACCGCTTTTTTTAACGATTTTATTTGTGACGAATCGTCCGCGCCATCATCACCGCATGCGCCTGTCGCTCTACGGTATCGTCGAGTGGCATCAGGGTGATGGTGCCGTATCGTCGATTGAGGGCTAATGCGATGAGGTAATCTGCGAAGTGCGGGTTTTTGGGTAAGAGCGATCCGTGCAAATAGCACCCAAAGGTGTTGTGCATGTACGCTCCCTCACTGCCATCTTCGCCATTGTTCCCCGCACCGGCGATAACACGCCCGAGCGGGCGAGCGCCACTGCCGACATAGGTGCGACCACTATGATTTTCAAAGCCAATCAGGGTTTGGGGTGCAATCGGTAAATCGGTCTGTACGGCTAGATTGCCAATCAGCCGTTTGGTACCACCGATGGTATGGACGTCTAGGGCGCCGATGCCGGGGAGTTTTTCGCCTGTGTGGGTCAAAAAATAATTACCCAACAGTTGATAGCCACCACAAATTGCCAACATCACCAGACCATCACGGAGTGCCGCGCAAAGATCGGTGCCATGCCGGTGGACAAAATCGTTGGCGATGAGTGATTGCCCACTATCTTGGCCACCCCCAAAAAAACATATATCGTAATCAGCCCAATCTATCTGCATTCCCGGCTGGATGGAAGTGACTTCGTATGCCAAATTACGCCACGCACACCGTTGTTGCAAGGCAATGATATTCCCACGATCACCATAGATATTCATCTGGGCGGGGTACATATGGCCGATCCGTAATTGCATAATCCCTCCGTCTCGCATCTAGACGCATTCTATCATGGTTTTTTGGTTACATAAATCACACAATATCCCACACGAATTGTGGGATATTTCGGTTATTTTACGTGCATTCACCGCAAAACCACCTATTTTCCGCAAATTGATGTGGGATATGTGAACAATGCATAGTCGAACAAATATGCGGAAAAAATCTGTCAATCTGCTTTTTTGGCATCATAATCGCTTAGGTGGGATAATGTGGGATATCTAGTTATCCACATTATACACATCAACCACAAAGACTGATTTAATGCATTAGGACGCCAATTTGTGATAATGTGGGATACTTTCAGTTATCCACATTTTGTGGACAACGTTGGGCGTTGACGATTCCCATAAGGCACTTTAGAATACAAGGAACGAAAGCGAGGCGACGATGGTTCGCGTATTACATATTGCTGATTTGCACATTGGAGTCGAAAATTACGGTCATTTTGATGTAACCCGTGGCATGCACACGCGGTTGATAGATTTTTTGGCTTCTTTCGACCAAGCCATCGAAATCGGGCTGGCCGCAGGGGTTGATTTGGTTTTGATTGCCGGCGATATGTTTAAAAACCGTAACCCGCAACCACGATTACAACGGGAGTTTGCGGAGCGCATTCGTCGTTTGCACGAACACCACATTCCCGTGTTGATGGTGGTGGGGAATCATGATGTAGCACCGGGTCGTGATTCGGCGAATTCAGTCAGCGTCTATGAAGGGCTGCAATTTGCCGGCGTCGACATCGCCCGCAAGCCGGCGGTGTATCGCTATCAGACCAGCCATGGTGGCCTGGCGATTATTGCCATGCCTTGGATTATGCGCGAAGTGTTTTTGAGCAATAACGATGCGTTACGAATGGTCGGTTTGAGTGAACAAGAAGCGGAGATTTTGCGTGTGGTCGAAGGCTATATTGCCGACCAAACCGATATCCTCATCGCCGAAGATCCGCAGCGACCAATCATTGTGACCTATCATGGGACGGTTGCGGGGGCGGTATCTGGTTTTGAAAAACAATTAACGCTGGGACGGGAAATCCAACTCCCGCAATCGGTGTTGACCCCAGTGGGGGTCGATTATATAGCGCTGGGGCATGTGCACAAGCACCAATGCCTGCGTCAAGCGCCACCGGTTGTCTATTCAGGCAGTATTGAGCGGATCGACTTTGGCGAAATCAATGAAGCCAAAGGGTGTGTGTTGGTCTCTTTTGATGGAAAAAAAGCCCAATGGGAATTTGTGCCATTAGCGAGTCGTCCGTTTATTGAAATAACGGTCGATGCCCAACAAAGCGGCGATATGCCGATGGAACGGATCGAGCTCGCCATAAGCCGCAAAACCCTGACGGACGCCATCGTCAAACTCGAAATTACGGTTGCACCCGCCCAAAAAACATTGGTGAATGAACGTCATATTCGCCAACTGCTTGAGCAGGCAGGGGTGGCGCATGTGGCGCGGATTATCATCGAAACACCCGAACAAAAAGAAGGTCGGATTGTTGATAATATGCGGAGTGATGATATTCCGACACCGATGGTGGCCCTTGAAAAATATTTACGCCAAAAAGAGCAATCTGAACAAGAGCTTGCGGTGATTTTGGAACTCGGACGTGCGATTATCGAATCACGCGATGGAGCGTGATTTGTGTAAAGGCGTGATATGAAAGCAGTTGTCATGGCGGGTGGGGAAGGATCACGCTTGCGACCGTTGACCCTCAATCGCCCCAAACCAATGGTGCCGATGGTGGATCGCCCGGTGATGGGACATATCGTCGAACTCTTGAAACGTCATCACATCACTGATATCGTGGTGACGGTGCAGTATATGGCTAATGTCATCCAAGATCACTTTGGGGATGGGTCGGCATTTGGCGTCAATATTACCTATTCCCTCGAAGATCGTCCACTAGGCACTGCGGGCAGCGTCAAACGTGCCCAAGCGCTGCTCCAAGAGCCGTTTTTGGTGATATCGGGAGATGCAGTCACTGATATAGATTTAACCACGGTTTGCGCCCATCACAAAGCCACGGGGTCAATTGCCACCATGACGCTGACGCGAGTACCGAATCCACTCGAATTTGGAGTGGCGATTTGTGACGACGCAGGGTATGTACGTGAGTTGGTGGAAAAACCAAGTTGGGGCGAAGTATTTTCTGACACCGTCAATACGGGTATTTATGTCTTTGATCCAGCAATATTTGACTTGATTGAGTCAGATAAGCCCGTCGATTGGGCCAAACACGTCTTCCCTCGCTTACTTGAATCGCCCCAAGGTATCGCTGGATGTGTGGTTGATGGGTATTGGACGGATGTGGGCACCATCGAAGAATATATGCGGGCGACCCGTGACTACTTAAACGGGAAAGTCAATTTGCCACGGATTGGTCGCCGCCTGAATGACGACGTATGGGTCGATGGCGAGGTCGAAATTGCGCCAGATGCCGTACTCCAAGGCCCACTCTATCTCGGGTTTGGGGCCAAAATCAAAAGTGGCGCGCATGTCATCGGACCGAGCGTCATCCGCGATTATTCAATCATCGACGCTGGCGCCATTATTGATCGCAGTATTATTTGGCGCAATTCGTATGTGGGTGAGCGCGCCGAATTACGCGGTGCGGTGGTGTTGCGCCAGTGCAATATCAAAAGCCGAGCGGTATTGTCAGAAGGGGTTGTGGTCGGCGATCAATCCATGATTAATGCGGGGGCGGTGATTGGCAATAATGTCAAAATCTGGCCGTATAAAGAGGTTGACGAAAGTGCCACCGTCACCAGTAGTATCATCTGGGGCTCACAAGGGCGGCGAGTGTTGTTTGGTAAGCAGGGGATTACCGGCTTGGTGAACATCGATTTGACCCCAGAATGGTGCGCCCGGATTGGTGCGGCGATTGGGACGTCGTTGCCGTTGGGCGCGACTGTCACCGCCAACCGTGATTCGCATCATACGGCGCGGATGCTCAAACGCGCCATTATGTCTGGGTTGCCGTCGGCTGGCGTCAATGTGCTCGAGCTGCATAGCTTGCCGCTGCCGGTAGCGCGCTATACCACTTTTGCCGCGGGAACGAGCGGCGGGATTCACTTACAAGTGTCGCCCCAAGACGAACGGATGGTAGAAATCCGGATTTTCGACCGCTATGGACTCGACCTCGATACCACGAGCGAGCGCGCCATTGAGGGTATTTTTTTCCGTGAAGATTATCGACGGGCCTATTACAATGAAATCGGTCGCATCAACGATGCCGTCAGTGCTATCGACACCTATACCAATGCGTTTTTGAAAGCCTTGCATGCCGAAACATTTGCGATTGACCGTGTGTTTCAAGTAGCAGTCGACTATGATCATGCGAGTAGTTCTGCGGTGCTGCCCGGGATTTTGCGGAAATTGAGTGTACGGTCGGTGGAACTGAATGCCAATCTCGAAGATGTGCTGGTGGCGCACCAACGCGAAAACGACGCCGATCATTTGCAACGCCTCGCACGCGTGACACCAGTGCTGGGTGCAGATATGGGTGTACGGATCGAAGCCAACGGCGAACGGATTTCGCTTATCGATGGCCGTGGGCGGGTCGTGTCACCGATGGTTGCGTTGGCGGTGCTCGTCGATTTGATGTTGGCAGCCGAGGGTGGTGGGGTGGTTGCGGTACCGATGACCGCTCCACGCGTCTTTGAGGCAATTGCGGCGCGGCGTGGTGGGGCAGTGGTGCGGACACGCAGCGCGTTAGCGTCGATGATGCAAGTGGCCGCCAAACGACGTGATTTGTTGTTGTTGGGCGATGGTGCCGGTGCGACGATTTTCCCACGCTTTTATCCAGTGGCCGATGGCTTGTTTACCATCGCCAAAACCGTTGAATTGCTGCTTGGACAAGGGTTACGCCTCGAAGATGTAATTGACTCCATCCCACCGTTTTATACCGCCAATGCCCGAGTGGCGTGTGGGTGGGACCAAAAGGGTAGTGTGATGCGCCAATTAGGCGAAGAATTCCGTGATCGCCGGCAGCATACGAGTGATGGCCTGCGTATCGAGATGGAAGATTCCTGGGTGTTGTTGTCGCCTGATAGTGATGGGCCCTATATTGGGGTCTATGTCGAAGGGCGCGACGACGCCCGCGCAGATGAACTACTCCGCCAATATTGCGAATTAGTGCAACGCATGCAGGTGTGAGGCATGCCGCACACCGACTATTTTTTGGGTAAATCGTTGGGATTAAAGGCGCCGGGCAACAAGGCCGCCACACTGGTTTCGACCCAATCATTATGCATATTGGTCAAAAAAACGACGGCGTGAGGTGCCAACTCGGCCATGACTTGCCGGCAACCGCCACACGGGCTGACGGGGCCAGGGGTATCTGCGACCACGGCGATGGCGACGATGTCACGGGCCCCCACGGCCCAGGCGGATTGCATGGCAACGCGTTCGGCGCAATTGGTACTTGGGTAAGCGGCGTTTTCGATGTTGCAGCCGCCAAACACGCGCCCATCGCTGATGAGCACCGCCGCCCCCACCAAAAAGTGAGAATAGGGTGCATAGGCCTGTGTGCGGGCGTCGATGGCGGCATCAATGAGCTGTTGGCGGTTGATAGTAGTCATCATGTCCCTTTTGGCTATTTGCGATGGTGATGCGGATGCGGCTGGTGCGGATACCATCGACGGCGATGACCGTAAAGGTCGCAGCGTCAAGGTATGTTACCACATCGCCGATTTCACTCATGCGGCCAAGTTTTTCGGCAATAAAACCACCAATCCGATCTGATGTTTCAGAACTGAGGGTCAAACCGGTGTGATCGTTGATGTCGTCGATGAGGACGCGGGCATCGACGGTCAGATTGTGTGGACCCTCCCAGACGATATCAGCGAGGGTGGTGGGATCGAATTCATCGTTGATTTCGCCGACGATTTCTTCGAGGATGTCTTCGAGGGTTACAATCCCGGTAGTCGCGCCGTATTCGTCGACCACCACCGCAAAATGCACCCGTTTGGTTTGCATGTTGTGGAGCAAGGTGTCGATTTTGATCATTTCTGGGACGTAGTAGGGGTAGCGCATCAAGGTGGCAATGGTGGTCGGTTTGTGGCCAAACTGCAGGCTGGCCAGCAAATCTTTGGCGTACAAAATCCCAATAATGCGGTCGCTCGATTCGCGGATGACGGGGATGCGTGAATGGCCGTGGCGCGTAATCAATGCGATGGCTTCTTGGCTGGTGGCTGCGGTGTTGATGGTGATAATGTCGACGCGGGGAATCATGATTTCGCGGACTAAGGTATCGCCAAAGGTGATGATATCTTTGATCATCTCCCGTTCGTTGGGCTCAAGCAGGCCTTCTTCTTGGCCCACCGTCACAATCGACAAGAGTTCTTCTTCGGTAACGATGGGGGTGAGTTCATCGGAGCCGGCGGGGGTAAACAAGCGTCGGGCAATGAAGTCGATGCAGATAATCAGTGGCCGGAGCAACAGCATACAGAGATAAAACGGCCCGGCGATGAATTTGGCGGTAGCGGCAGGATTGCGCAGTGCGACGGCTTTGGGGAGGGCTTCGGCAAACAAAATCACGCCGAGCGTCAGCGCCAGTAGCCAGCTGAATTGATACCAGAGGGGTAATGATTGGACCAACCCAACGGTTAATGCAGTGAGCCCAATCACGGCCATCGTATTGAGGAGTAACAACGATACTTTGAAGCGGTAGGCGTCGTTGATGAGGTCATACACCAAGGTCGCCCGTGATGAATGATGCAACGCATTGAGTTGTCGCCGCGAAATCGAACTCAAGGCTGCTTCGGCTGCCGACGCCAGCCCAATTGCGAGCATACACACCACTATACCGAGCCAATGCAACGGTACATCAATCACGTCCACAGCAATCCTTTACGAAAAAAGTGCACTCAATGATAAATCTTTGTGGATTCGCAAAATCGCCTCGGCAAACAGTGGCGCCACACTGATGGTGCGCACCCGTGAATTGGCTGCTTCTGGTGATTGGGGAATCGTATCGGTAACGATGGTTTCGACCATTTCTGAATTGCGGAGCGCCGTCAAGCCGTCATCGGCAAAAATACCGTGGGTGGCACAGGCATAGACGTGGGTGGCGCCGCGTTGGAGCAACGATTTGGCGGCTTCGACCAACGTGCCCCCGGTCGAAATCATGTCGTCGACGATGACGGCGGGTCGCCCAGCCACATCACCTACCATTTCGATCATTTCGACGGTGTCGGGGCGGGGGCGTTGCTTGGCAATAATCGCCAGACTGGCCCCAATCCGTTCGCGGAATTCGTTGGCGCGCCCGACGCCGCCCGCATCGGGTGAAATAACCACTGGGTCTTTGAGGTTGAGGCTACGTATATATTCCGAAAGTAATTGGCCGGCTTGCAGGTGATCGACGGGAATATCAAAAAAACCTTCGATGGCGGGGGCGTGTAAATCCATCGTCAAGACGCGGTGAGCGCCGGCGGTGCGGATCAGATTGGCCACCAATTTGGCCGAAATCGGCTCGCGCCCAGTGGTCTTTTTTTCTTGTTTGGCATAGCCATAATAGGGGATGACGGCAGTGATGCGGGCGGCAGAGGCCCGTTTGACGGCGTCAATCAGAATGAGTAATTCCATCAAGTTTTCGTTGACAGGGATGCAGGTTGGTTGCACGATAAAAACATCCGAGCCACGCACATTTTCTTCGATTTTGATGCGTGTTTCGCCGTTCTTGAACGTCGTGACCAAAGCGCGGCCGAGGTTCATGTTGAGGCAGGCGGAAATTTCCTTGGCGAGTGCGAGATTGGCGTTGCCGCTAAAAACCTGTAGGCGACCTTCCATATGCACCGGCCGGCCTCAGAGAGACCCGGCCTCCTCCTTGTCTATAGGGGCGCTGATGCGCCGACAATATAACTGAACGGGGCAAGCTGCGTATCTGCAGCTATTGTACCTTGTTTCACGATGCTATGCAGAATGGTACAGCCGGCACCCACCACACTATCATCGATGGTGGCATGCGGGCCAATCACACAGCCGGCGCCAATCTGGGTCTGACCGCGCAACACGCTGCCCGGCTGGATGACACAATCGGCGGCAATCACGACTTCGGGCTCGATGGTGACGAGGGCCGGATTGGTAATGGTGACGCCCTGGAGCATCAAGCGATGACAGGTGCGCTCATGGAGCAACGCTTCGGCCGTCGCCAATTGACTGCGATCATTGACGCCCCAGGCATCGCTGAGATCGCTGGTGGTGACGGCGCGCACGGCACCCACGCCCAACTCATTGACGGCCATGGCAATCAAATCAGTGAGGTAGTATTCATTGCTAATGCTGTCGGGTTGGATGCGCGGCAAGGCGTCGCGGAGCCATGGCCAGCTGATGACCATGATGCCGCTATTGGCCTCACGGATGAGTCGCTGGGCATCGTCGCAGTTTTTGGCTTCGACAATCGCCACGACTTGCCCGGCTGCATCACGGACTATCCGGCCATAATTGTGGGGGGCGGGTACATCAAAGCTGAGCAACCCGAGGGTAGCGTGGTGGGCGAGTTTGTCGGCGATGACACGGGCGACGGTATCGGCTTGGAGCAAGGGGGTATCACCAAACAGCACGACAATATCGCCGTCGGTTGCGGTAATCGCAGGCAGCGCTTGGAGCAGGGCGTGGGCAGTGCCACGGCGTTCGTGTTGGGGTATGTAGTGGTAGTGGGGGCCACCGGCCGCTTGGATAGCGGAGTGGGCATGGGGCGCAACAATCACGCAGACTTGACGAGCCTGTAAGGCATCGGCTACATCGAGTACCCGCCGGAGCATCGGCTTGCCTGCAAGGGGATGCAGTACTTTGGGCAAGGATGACCGCATGCGTGTGCCTTCGCCAGCAGCGAGGACAACCACGGTGCGGGGAGTGGTGGGTGGCACCATTTTGTTGCGTCCGTGGTAGGTGAAAAAGAGTGGTTGCCAGACTAGGATTCGAACCTAGACAGACGGATTCAAAGTCCGTAGTGCTACCATTACACAATCTAGCAACGCAAAAGCAGTATAGCACAAACCATTTGTCCGATGCAAAAATTTTTGGGGATGAATTTTTTGGGGAGGGTTTTCGTTGGCTCGCACAGAGGGCGCAGAGGACGCGGAGGTATTCCATTATCTCGCACAGAGGGCGCAGAGGTCGCGGAGGCATTCTATTATCTCGCACAGAGGGCGCAGAGGACGGGGAGGCATTCCATTATCTCGCACAGAGGACGCAGAGGACGCGGAGGCATTCGTAAAGAGCCGCAGCATGCTGCGGCTCTCTCCAATTCATTTCCGTTGCCAACCTCAAACCTCAGCCACTCACCCGCCTACGGGATTTTGCACGGCGCATCGGTGGTGACGGTGCCGTCGGGGCAGGTGGTGTTGTTCCATACGACGCCGGTGAGATTGGCGCCGGTGAGGTCAATGTTGGTGAGGTCGGCGTCAGTGAGGTCAGCAGATGGGCCAATTAGGTAGCCGTTGATTAATTGCCAATCTTTCGGCAGTGCTTTGGGTGTGCCGGTAATACCACCAGAGGATACATTCACGAGATTAGCATTACTAAGATCGATATTGTCGAGATTCGTATGAGCAAGATTGATATTAGAAATCTCGGCATTGGATAAATCTACATCGCTAAGATTTACATTGTCAAGATCTGCGCCGTTAAGATCTGCTTCTGGTCCAATGAGATAGCCATTGATAAGCTTCCAATGAGATGGCAGTTGAGGTGTGCCAATAATGCGTCCTGACTTTACACGGTAAAGATTGGCTTCGGAGAGATTAGCCCCGGAGAGATTTGTACCAGAGAAATTGCAAGAACTGTTAGGAGCCCAGTAGAAATTTGCACCGGTGAGATTGGCACCGGGACCAATCAAATAACCACTACATAATTGCCATTTAGGGGGGAGCGCTTTTGGAAATTCTCCCCACATCCCTCCAGAAGATACATTATTGAGATTGATGTCACTGAGGTCCATATTGTCGATATTCGCGTCTTTGAGGTTCGCACCAGGACCAATGAGATAACCATTGATTAAGTGCCAGTCAGTAGGTAGTGCTTTAGGTGTGCCGACAATGTCACCAGAGGATACATTGTTGAGGTTGATATTCCTGAGATCCATATTGTCGATATTCGTGTCTTTGAGATTCGCACCAGGACCAATGAGATATCCGTTGATTAATTGCCATTCAGGTGGGAGTGCCTTGGGGTTCCCAAGAATCCCACCGGAGGAAACATCGGTTAAATCTGCATTGGAGAGATCTGCATTGGAGAGATCTGCATCAGCACCAATGATATAGCTATTGACTAATTTCCAACCAGAGGGGAGCTTTGGTGTGCCGATAATTGCTCCTGACTTGATGCCAACTAATGTGGAATTACTGAGATCGACTCCATCAAGATTAGCACCGGAGAAATTTACACCAGTGAGCGTAGCATCGGAGAGATTCGTATTGGAGAGATTCGTATTGGAGAGATTTGTGTTGGAGAGATTTGTGTTGGAGAGATTTGTGTTGGAGAGATTCGTGTTGGAGAGATTTGTGTTGGAGAGATTCGTGTTGGAGAGATTTGTGTTGGAGAGATTTGTGTTGGAGAGATCAATACCGGTGAGTGTAGCATAGGGGAGATGGGTATTGGTGAGATTCGTTTTGTAGAGATTGGCGTTGGTGAGATTCGTGTAGGCGAGATTGGCACTGGTGAGATTGGCACCGGAGAGATTGGCACCCGTGAAATTCGTGTAGATGAGATCAGCACCTGTGAGATTCGTGTTGTAGAGATTGGCACTGGTGAGGTTAGCGTTGTAGAGATTGGTGTTAGTGAGATCACTGCCGGACAGATTAGTATTGGAGAGATTAGCATGTGGACCAATGAGATAGCCATTGAGTAATTGCCAGCCAGAGGGTAGTGCTTTTGGTGTGCCAGTAATTCCCCCAGACTTGATATTACTTAAATCCGAATTACCAAGGTCAACTCTATCAAGATTAGCATGGGAAAGATCAGCGTCAGAGAGATTGGCACTAGGTCCAACGAGATAACCGTTGATTAAGTGCCAGTCAGTAGGGAGTGTTTTTGGTGTACCAGAAATTTTTCCAGAGGAAACATTATTGAGATTGGCGTTAATTAATTCGATACCATCGATATTAGCACCAGAGAGGTTAGAGTTGGAGAGGTTCGCATCGGTAAGATTGAAATTAGACAGATTGGCACCAGACAGATTGGCACTAGGTCCAATGAGATACCCGTTGATTAACTTCCAGCCAGTAGGTAATGCTTTGGGTATACCAAAGATATTTCCGGAACTTATATGACCAATCTCAATGCCATCCAGAACGACATTACTAAAATCAACTCCATCCAGATTTGTATTGGAGAGATTGGCACCGGAAAGATTGATACCGGTGAGGAAGACATTAGATAGATTCGTGCCATTGAGATTGGTTCTTGTAAGGTTTGCGTTGTTGAGATTAGTATATTTGAGATTGGCACCGGAAAGATTGGCACCGGAAAGATTGGCACCGGAAAGATTGACACCGGAAAGATTGACACCGGAAAGATTAGTACTGGGAATAAAATAATTACTATTGCTGGAGGGATTAGAATCGGAGAGATTGGCTTCAGGTCCAACGAGATAACCGTTGATTAAGTGCCACTCGTTGGGAAGTGCTTTGGGCGTACCAGTAATTCCACCAGATATGATGCCATGCAAGTGGGAATTACTAAGGTCAACTTTATCTAGATTCGCACCGGATAAATTAGCGCGGTAGAGGTCTGTACCGGAGAGACTGGTACCGGAGAGGTTAGCTCTAGATAAATTAGCTTCAGAGAGATTAGCTTTCGGACCAATAAGATAACCATTAATTAGGTGCCAGTCAGTAGGAAGTGTTTTTGGTATACCCACAATTTGTCCAGACCGTACACTGTTGAGATTGGTATGATTGAGATCGACTCCAGTGAGATTAGTGTCATTGAAATTAGCACCATCGAGATTAGCGTTGCTGAAATAAGTATATTTGAGATTTATCCCACTGAGATTTATCCCACTGAGATTTATCCCACTGAGATTTATCCCACTGAGATTTATCCCACTAAGGTCGGCTTTATCCGGATCGTCCCAATGACTAGTTACACCAAAAGGACTAGCATTATGTCCAATCAAATACCCATTGATAAGTTTCCAATCTTTCGGAAGTGATTTGGGTGTGCCGATTATATGATCAGACGATACATTGGTCAGGTTAGCATTACTAAGATCAGTATTGTCAAGATTCGTATGAGAAAGATTGATATCAGAAATTTCGGCATGGGATAAATCTACACCGTTGAGATTTACATTGTAGAGATCCGCACCATTAAGATCTGCTTCTGACCCAACGAGATAGCCATCGATAAGCTTCCAATTTGGTGGAAGTGCTTGCGGTGTACCAGTAATTTGACCTGATTTTATACGCTTGAGATTCGCACTTGAGAGGTCGGCTCCAGAGAGATTTGCACCTGAAAGATTGATGTAACTGAGATTTACTTCAGCAAGATTTACGTTAGAGAGATTGACTTTTGGCCCAACAAGATAGCCATTGCGTAATTGCCAGTCTTTTGGTAATGCTTTGGGAGTGCCCGTAATCCCCTCAGATTTGATACCATCTAATTTAGAATCACTAAGGTCGACTTCATCAAGTTTAACGTTAATTATATTTGCATTAGTAAGATTCGCACTAGGTCCGATGAGATAGCCATTGATAAGTTTCCAGTCTTTCGGGAGCGCTGCGGGTGTGCCGGTTATTTTACCAGAAGAAACGTCTTTAAGATTGAAACCTTCAAGGTTGATATCATTGAGATTAGCACTTGAAAGGTTGGCGCCAGGTCCAATGACGTAGCCGTTAATCAATTTCCAATCTTTTGGAAGTGATTTAGGTGTGCCAGTGATTCCACCAGATGATATTCCACTGAAGTCGAAATTATTCATTTCGAATCCATCAATATTCGCGTCTTTGAGGTTCGCACCTGGCCCAATGAGATAACCGTTGATTAAGTGCCAGTCACGGGGGAGGGCTTCGGGAGTACCAGTAATCCCACCTGATTTAATTCCAACAAGAGATGCGTCGGAAAGATTGATTCCCTCAAGATTCATATTGGAAAGATCGCCACTAGCAAGTGCACTGGAGAGTGCACTTGGCCCAATAAGATAGCCGTTCTGTAATTTCCAGCCAGTAGGGAGTGCTTTAGGTGTGCCCGTAATACCTCCAGATTTGATACCTTTTAATGGGAAAGCACTGAGGTCAACACTTTCAAGATTAGCATGGGATAAATCGACCCCATCGAGACGTGCACCATAACCAATGAGATAGCCATTGAAAAACTGCCAGTTTTTTGGGAGCGATTTGGGTGTTCCGACAATCCCTCCAGATGTGTTGCCATTTAAGATGGAATTACTAAGGTCGACGTTATTGAGATCGGCATAGGGGAAATCGGCATAGGAGAGATCGGCACCGGAGAGATTGGCACTTGTGAGATTGGCACTTGTGAGATCGGCATAGGGGAAATCGGCATAGGAGAGATCGGCACCGCTGAGATTGACACTAGAGAGATTGGCCCGGGAAAGATTGGCGTATGGACCGATGAGGTACCCGTTGATTAATTGCCAGTCAAGCGGTAGTGATTTCGGTATGCCAGTGATTTCTCCAGAGGAAACGCCATTGAAATTGACATTAATTAGTTCAACACCATTGATATTTGCACCAGAAAGGTTAGAATGGGAGAGGTTCGCACCGGTAAGATTGATATTAAACAGATTGGCACTGGTAAGATTGGCTTCAGGACCAATCAGATACCCGTTAATCAATTGCCAGTCTGTTGGAAGTGCTTCGGGACTCCCAATAATTCCACCTGAAGAAACGCTAGTGAGTTTAGCACCGGAGAGATTGATATTAGACAGATTAGAACCGCTGAGATTGATATTAGATAGATTGGCACCGCTGAGATTGATATTAGACAGATTGGCACCGCTGAGATTGGCACCTGGACCAATCAGATAGCCGTTGAGTAATTGCCACTCAGTAGGCAGTGCTTTTGGTGTACCAGTAATTCCTCCGGAAGATACACCGCGAAGTTCGGTAAAACTTAATTCGATACCGTCAAGATTGGCACCGCTGAGATTGGCACCTGGACCAATAAGATAGCCGTTGAGTAATTTCCAAGAATCAGGCAGCGATTTTGGTATACCAGTAATTTTGCCAGAGGATATCCCATATTCGAGATGTGCGTCTTTTAGGTTGATACCAGTGAGATCTGCTCCGAAGAAATTGGCATTTTTACCAATTAGAAATCCATTGATTAGTTGCCAGTTAGAGGGAAGATCAATAGGTTCGCCTATAATTTGACCAGAAGAAACACCGCTAAGAATGGCGTGTTTAAGACTAGTGCCATCCAAATTAGCGTTGGTGAGATTGGCGTTGGTGAGATTGGCAAAGTGGAGATCTGCATGGTGGAGATTGGCATTGGAGAGATTTGCACCTGGCCCAACGAGATACCCATTGATTAACAACCAGTCAGTAGGGAGTGCTTTTGGCGTGCCGGTAATTCCGCCTGAAAGAATTAGATTTAATTGTGCACTGGATAGGTCTATGCCGTCGAGATTAGCCCCGTATAGTTCTGCATCTGGTCCAATCAGAAACCCATCGATGAGTTGCCAGTCAGCAGGCAGTGTTTTCGCCGTGCCGGTAATCCCACCAGAGTATATGTATTTGAGATTTGCGTCACTGAGGTTGACACCAAACAGATTGGCACCGGTTAAACGAGCACCTTCGAGGTTTGCACCAGAAAAATTGGCGCCCGAAAAATTGACTCCAGAGAGATTGGTTCCGGAGAGGTTTGCACCAGAAAAATTAGCACCAGAAAAATTGGCACCAGAGAGATTGGTTCCGGAGAGGTTGACTCCCGAAAGATTGACGCCACGGAGACTGACGTTGGAAAGATGTATACTGGAAAGACTGACTCTGTCGAGAACGGCCCCGGAGAGATTGGCCCCGGAGAGAACGGCCCCGGAGAGATTGGCCCCGGAGAGATTGGCCCCAGAGAGATTGGCCCCAGAGAAATTGACACCGGAGAGATTAGCCCCGGTTAGATCGGCATTTAAGAAATTAGCGTTAGACAAATTAATATTGGAGAAATTAATATTGGAAAATTTGGCTTCTGAGAGATCGATATCCGAGAGATCTATATCGGTGTGGGTTATACCCGGTCCAATAAGATACCCTTTTAGTAACATCCAGCCATTCGGCAGTATTGGTACACCTGTAATATTCCCAGATGAGATAAGTGTCAGATTCACCCCTGACAAATTCGCCCGTGTCAGGTTCGCCCCCTGCAACTTTGCTCCCGTCAGGTCTGCACCAGACAAATCAACCCCTGCCAGGTTGGCTCCACTGAAGTCGGCACCACGTAAATTACAGCCAACCAAATCAAAGCCGATACCGCGGGTATAACAATGCACCAAGGTATACTTCCAGCCGATGGTACATATAAATACCGCACACAGCAGTACAATCGTCAATGGTTTTTTCCACATCGCCACACCTCTCAGTCGCACACACATACTGCATCAATACGTGACAATTATACCTTGATTGCATGATTACGTATTGGTTATTTGCACACCAAAACGCACCCCAGCGGGGTGCGTGTGGATGAATCTATGTATGCTGGATTTGGCGACGCCCTACCACCGCATCCGTTTGCCCCGTTGATTGGTATAGCCAAACAGCATCAAGGCCACCACCAAAACCCCCACCAGTTGCACGCGCATAGTGTCGAGCTTGCTGATTACCG
>CALQBW020000029.1 GCA_943328915.2 Singulisphaera sp. GP187
CCGCTTATCGACCTGCATGGTGTGCAGTTGTGATGGCGACACATTGACCGATGTCATTAACACGCCGGCAATCATACCCACAAAGGCGATGGTTAAGCCCCAACCACAGGCGCTACGGATGAGGGCAGGGATGGTTTTTTGACTGATGACCACAAACAAACAGATGATATTGGCGGTGGCCAACATGCTAATGAATGTAGCCATCAGCGAATAAATTGTGGTGTCGAGGGGGGTGCTGATGTTGTAATGACTGGTGGTGGCCCGCACTACTTGCAGGGTGATGAGGGCAGTTTCGATAACCAATGCCACCGCAATCGTGCCACTGGCGAGTTTGTACCAACGTGAGGTGGTAGGCAACAGGGTTGCAATCCAGGCAATACTGGCTGCATAAATTGCCCCAGAGATAGCGAATTTGAGTGGTTTGACCCAGCCATCGACGCCGGTAATTACAACTGGATTGAGAAAAAACAATAGTGCTACAACGGGAATTAATCCTACATGCAGGAGGGTGACAATCATCAAAAAGCGTTGCTTTTGCCACATGCTGCGAAAGAGTGACATGGTGGACCTTTCAATGAATAAATTAGAGCGAAAATGATCCGCGATGCCAACGCCGTACTACGATGTACAAAAGTAATCCAAATGGTCCTACCATGAATACGCAGACCAGGCAGAGCGAGGTCAGCCAGGTGGGGATGCCGACCTGTTGGCTGTCGCTATACACCCAGCGCCCCGTCCAGAGGTCAAAGGCCAAGAAGTGAATCCAGGCAGTAGTCGCACCAGAAGGCGTGCTGAGCAACCCGGCGATGATGTCGAGTTGGGGGTTGGCGAGGAGGGGCAGCAGCGCGGCGAAATTGGGGATGACGAAGCTACTATAGAGCAAGGCAATCGGGATGACCACAAGCGTCGATGCCATGATGCGCCGGCTCCACGCCCAATTGGGGAGTCCTATCATCAATACCCAAAACGGCATGACGAGTAAGTTGCTGATTTGAAAAAGCTGACTCACAAGAGTTCCTTTCACGCGCCGTGTGGCGCAAATCCCCGTTGCCAGGCATCAAGTGTGGCACGGATGACGCTATAGTCGAGTGGTCCATTGCGTTGCATGGTGAGGGCCAGCATGGCAATCCCGTGCACCATTTGCCAGGCCGACAGGGCGATTTGGAATGATCCGTAGGTGGGGGTGACCACACAATGTCCGCCAGCAATCATCGCTTGGATGTGGGTGTGGATGACCATAAATGCTGGGCTATTTAACAATTGGATGTCAGGGGATACCTCAGGATTACGGTGCACTTGATTTCCCATACTCGAAAACATCAGTAAGAAGTAATCAGGGTTACTCACCGCAAACTTGACATATTGCACGCCACTTTCACGGGTGGCGACACGGATGTCAGTTTGTGGTGGGTAGTCATTGAGTGCTACGGTTAATTTGGCAAAACCTTCTTCGCAGACGGCCTGCAAAATCGCATCTTTGTTGGCATAGTATTCATAGATGCTGGCTGGGCTGTAGTCGATGGCATCGGCAATTCGCCGAATAGATAATGCGGATAGCCCTTCGTTATGAATTATTTCTACCGCACTTTTGATAATTGCTTGCTTGATCCGCACGTTACGGCGCGTGCGGGGCTTCTCTGTGTCCATGAAAGTCTTTTCGAAAACTGAATGATGTTCAGTAAATATATCAACGTTCAATAATTTTGTCAAACAAAGAGAAGCAATCATTGATTGCTTCTCTTTGAAAGATCGTTATTGGGAAAATTAGGGGGTTGCCGTGGCAACAACGGTAGCTGAAGCAGCGATTGCGGTGGCAGTGGCCGCGGCAGTAGTCGCAGTTGCAACAGCGGTGAAGGTTGCCGATGCGACTGTCGTAACGGTTTTGGTTGCAGATGCGGCAGCGGTTACTGTTTTGGTGGCGGTAGATCCAACTGTGCTGGTTGCCACGACGGTGCCACTCGTCGCTGACGCTGTCACCGTGATCACGGGCACTAATGTGTCGGTTGCGACAGGGGCAGCGACGGTTTTGGTGGCAGCAGGTGCAGCTGGTTTGGGGTTGCTCGTTGGCGCAACAGGAGCGTCGGTAGCAGTTGCCGGCATACTGATAATCATTGCAGTTTGTGTCAATACCGCTTGCTCGGTAGCTGCAATATCTGTCGGAACTTGGGCCGTCATTGTTGCAATTTGGGCCGTAGCAACGAGTGTGGCCAAGCGTTGTTCGCCGGTGATATTGTCACCACACGCAACAAGTGACAAGGTGAGTGCAGTTATGGTCATAACTTTGATGAAAGTACGCACAATATTACTCCATGTAGTAAATCGTAATACGCTTACTATACTGTGTAATAGCGGTTTTTGTCAATGTAATATGTTATGAATCGTTTATGAAATAGATATAACTCAAATTCACATAACTTTACCAATGATTTCAACTTCAATTGCATTAAAATTTCGATGTATGAATAATTTATTAACAAAACACCACACATTGCATTTATTGCAATGTGTGGTGTTTGGGCGTGGTGGAGATGGGGGGAGTCGAACCCCCGTCCAAAATAAGCGAACTGCCAGCGTCTACACGTGTAGTTACTTGTTTAATCTAGTCATAGCACCACACCAGCAACAAGGCAGTGCTACAACGATCCCACTGTGCTTAATCTAGATACGCAGGCGGCTCTCTAGATGCGTCCCGGCGTTTGCGTTCACTCACTCGGCCGGGCGAAGAGTGGTAAACGTGCTACCTAAAACTAGGCAGCAAACGCGGTCGTTCGGGCGAACGACGGAGCGCTGATGTTTGTGGCAGTTATGCCTTGTGCCCCTTTAACGAGACTGGGCGGCTCGACGTGCAGCTAAACAGGAGCCTACCCTGTCAATACCAAACATCCCCGTTTGGAACCATTAATTTAGCATGGATAACGCGTCGTGTCAACCTATAATTTAAACGTTGCCACATTAGATTTCAAATCAACTACAGAGTTGGTTCCTTCAATTTCCAAAATATTATTTATTATTGATACCGGGTATAAATAGCGTGGATTTCTTCGACGGTAGCGCTTCCCGTTGTGCCTAATTTGCGAATAGTCACCCCAGCCACAAGCATGGCAATTTGGGCTGCTTCGGCGAGGCTGGCCCCGCTGACGAGACTCATAGTGAGTGCTGCCATAACGCTATCGCCGGCACCGACGATGTCGATTGGGCAATCTACCGGCAGGGCTGCGATTGTTTCGCAGATGCCATTGGCATACACCAACACGCCATCTCCCCCTAACGTGATCACGCAAGGGCTGGTGGTGCGCGAACTCAACATTGCAGCGGCGTGTTGGGCGTTTTCGGATGATTCGCTAATCGCACAGGCACCACATGCTTCATGGAGATTGGGTTTAACAATCACGTTTTTGAAATCACCGATGCGTTGTCGTGAATCAGCGAGCATCAGTATATTCGGGTTATTTTTGGCAATATTGGCTATAGCTGAGTGGATGTGTGCATCAATCACCCCACAGCCCGGTTCCGGCATTTGGTCGGCAAAAATAATGGCATCGCAGTTATGTGCAAGTGTCAGCAAGGTGTGAGCGATTTGCTCGGTAAATTGGGCGGGGAGGGGGTCACGGCTGCGGATATCGAGGCGCTCGAGCTCACGCAAACTGCCGTCATCGTTGCGCAATGTTGGTTTGGTGTAGGTGGGGGTAGGGCGATTTGGCGTGCTAAAAAGGAGACTGTCATCGGCACCGAAGGCATCGAGTCCTTGGCGAAGCATGAAACCGTCGCCGTCGTTGCCAACGACTCCGACGCAAATGACGGTTGCACCAAGCGCGGCGAGATTGGCTACCACCGTGCCCGCTGCACCTGGTGCACATGTCTGGGCGGTGACTTGATGGGCAATTAACCCTGTTTCGACCGAGATTTCGGCGCGACTCGTGTCAATCCAGAGGTAGCGATCAAGAAAAAAATCACCACAAACGACAATCCGTTTGCCGGTGAAGTCATTGGTGATTTCGTGGAGCCGTTGCTGTTGCATAACATCCTCTCGGGATTATCGATGATCAGGAGTGTGTCAACATTTGCCACAAACCGGGGATGGTAATGCGATGGTCACCGCAAATGTAATAGCTTTTGCCGCCATCTCGCACTGTACGTACGAGGATTGTTTTGAATGGCCGGTAATAATAGGCAGGATCGCTTTTTTTGGCTTCTGTCGATACATCATCGGGCAACGGCACCAAATCAAAAACTGCGGTGGTGAAGTGAGCAATCTGCTTGCCTTGTTGGTGTGCGACATTACGTGCCATTGCCAACGCTTTGAGATATACTTCAGGACCCATCACGGCGCTGCCGACGTTGAGCATCACACCACCTTCGAGATGGCTCACCGTCTCAGTCAGAATCAAAAAATCGATATAACTTGCATTGCCCAAGGCTGCGCCATCACAATTGGGGTGCTCGTGGATGATATCTTGGCCAATGCTGACGTGCACTGTCACCGGGATGCCGAGCCGTGCCCCAGCGGCCACAATCGACAAATCACGGTAGGGGAGCTGCTGGCGCTCGATTTCGCTGCCTACATATTCGCCAATCCCCAAATCGCGCTGGGCAGCTTGGCTAATGAGGTCGTTGAGATGGCCCGTTTCGTGCCATAAGCCGAACTGCCCTTGCGAAATATAGGCCGCCACACTTTCGGTGGTAGCGCCAATCAAGGCTAATTCGTAGTCGTGGATAAGACCAGCGCCATTCATTGCCACATGCGTAATCAGGCCACGTTCCATCAAATCAATCACAAAACGCGAGGCGCCTTGTTTGATGACATGGGCACCCATGATAAAAATAACCGGGCGCTGATTGGCGCACGCCGACTGGATTGCAGCCGCGATGGTGGGTAAATGGGGCTGGGGCGCGGGTTGGATAGGGTCAGTAAGTGACATGACATAACTGAGGGGCATGTCGTGAATGCGCTCGGCTAATGGCAAAACCTGGAGTTTGGTGCGGTCGAATCGTGGTAGTGGCATGGGATTATTCTTCACTAAATAAAAGGGTATTAAAGGCGTGGATGTTGCGTAAATTTGCTACTACGGCGTCTGCACCGGCGGCAATCAAATGGTGGCGTTTGTCGTCATCGAGCCCACCACTAGCCTCGTGCGAGGCGACGGCGAGGCTATAGCCAGCCAACGATTTGCCGGCCATGATTTCGACGGGGCCATCTCCTACCGAAAGGAATCGTCCTGGGGTAATCTGATAGGTGTCGATGAGCGCGGCCATGGTGTCACCTTTGGTGAAGCCGGGGTTCTGGGGACTGGGGCCATGAATCCCGGCATCAAAAAAATGATCGATGCGCAGGGCGGCACTTTCGCGCAGTAAGTGTATTTTTTCGGTGCCACTCACCAAGGCGATACGGACGTTATTGTACGCAAGTAAGCGCAAGAATTCGCGTGCGCCGGGTACCATCAAGGCATCGGCACTGGCATCATCATGGATACTCGCGACTTTTTGGTCGATGCGGTCTCGCATGGCGTGACTAAACAAATCGAGGTAGCCTTGAGCGCCGCGAGCCGGTCCGCCATGCAAAATAACTTGTTCGTCGACCCAGGCCATCTGCATGATGCTAGGTTGCCCAGTGGATCGGGCAATATAGCTATAAATCTCGCTATCGAGGCGGTTGCTGTCGGGGTAATGCGGCAATAGCGCCGAATGCATGACTGCGTGCATGACCTGTTGCCAGCCGATACGGATCAGCGACATGGTGCCATCAAAATCAATGGCGGCCAGGCGCGGCGCTGCAGTGGGACTGTTGATGATTTCGATCATTGTGATAAAGCCTTGGTATGTATGGGGCTGGTATGGGTCCAACCGCCATCAATGGTAATAGTTTGGCCGTTGACCATGCTCGCAGCAGGTGAACAAAGATACAGTGCGGTGTCAGCCACATCTTGGGGCATCCCCACCCGTCCGACGGGAGAAAGTTGGGCCCAATTTTCGGCATAATCAGGGTCACCGACTAGGTTACGATCATTGAGGGTGGCACCGATGGCGACGGCGTTGACATTGATGCCATCGCGACCGAGTTCGACGCCCAAAATGGCGGCGAGGTGGCGAAGGGCTGCTTTGCTCGTTCCATAAATGGAGGCTCCACCCATCGCAGCAACGCCTGTGACAGATGAAGAAAGGACTATTTTGCCACCACGACCTTGGGTAAGCATCTGTTTGACAGCAGCTTGAATCCCAAAGTATGTACCCTTCATATTGAGGTCATAAACGTCATGCCAATGCGCCTCGGTCATTTCGACAATAGGGCCAAACACGGTGACTCCCGAATTGGCGATATAGAAATCGACGCCGCCATACGTGGCGGTGGCATAGGCCACAACGCGGTAATTTTCGGCGACCGCGCGCAAATCAGCCTCGATAGCGTCAATGGCGGGTGTGGCGGCGATGATGGCGGCGACGCGTTCGTATTCGCCGTAATAGACACCAACCACGTGTGCACCAGCCTGCGCAAAGGCGTGGGCGATACTTGCACCAATTTCGCGGTTGATACCGGTGACAATGACGACTTTGCCAGCATAATCAAAAGTAACCATAGTTGCACCTAGACAAACGGGGTGGCACCATCATAGTGCCACCCCGTCATAATAGTCGAATTAATCGCGAGAGAATGCGGCGTCAAAGGCCAAATTGGAAGGGGTGAAATCGTTGCTGCGTACGAATGCACACGCATCGGTGGCACCAAATTCGCGATCCATGCCGCTGTCTTCCCATTCGACAGACAATGGCCCACTGTAATTGATGCGGTTGAGGGCCCGAAAAATTGGTCCCCATTGCATTTGCTCGCCACGGCCTGGTGAAATAAAGTCCCACCCGCGACGCGGGTCGCCGAAGTTGATATGTGAGCCGAGAATACTCGATTTGCCGTCAAGGTAGCGGGCGCTTTCTTTGACGTGGACGTGATAGATGCGATCTTTGAACGCATCGATGAAGGCCACCGAATCAACGAATTGATGGTAGAGGTGGCTGGGGTCAAAGTTGATACCGAAGCCGGGGCGATTGCCGATGGCAGCCAACGCAGCTTGGGTGGTATAGATGTCGTAGGCGATTTCAGTGGGGTGAACTTCGAGGGCAAATTTGACGCCTACTTCGTCAAACACGTCGATTATGGGGTTCCAGCGTTTGGCGAAGTCGGCGTAGCCGGCATCTATCATGGCCGTGGTATTGGGTGGAAATGAATAGATTAGGTGCCAAATCGATGAACCGGTGAAGCCGTTGACCACTTTGACTCCAAACTTAGCGGCAGCACGGGCGGTGTTTTTCATCTCTTCAGCGGCGCGCTGGCGCACGCCCTCGGGGTTGCCATCGCCCCAAATGTGGGGTGGCAAAATCGCCTTGTGGCGATCGTCGATGTTATCACATATGGCCTGACCAACCAAGTGATTGCTGATGGCGTGGCAGACCAGCCCATGCTTGGCCAAAATATCTTGCTTGCGGGGGATGTAGGTCGAATCGGTCAAAGCCTTGCCCACTTCGAAGTGGTCTCCCCAGCAGGCCAATTCGAGACCATCGTAGCCGAAGCTCTTGGCCTTTTTGCATAATTCTTCAAAGGGCATGTCTGCCCATTGACCAGTAAACAACGTAACAGGACGTGCCATTGTGGTAATTCCTTTCATATAAGGGACAGTGGCATCAATCCACTATCCCCTACAGTGTCTAATATTCGGGAGTAATCCATTGTTTGTTGCTAGCGGAAGTTTCGATGGCGTCGAGTACGGCTTGGCAGCGTACGCCGTCGTCAAAGGTGGGTTCGGGTGAGACGTTTTTGGCGATGCCGTTGATGAGGTCATAGACGCCATGGGTGAAGGTGTGTTCCCAACCGATGATATGACCGGCAGGCCACCAGGCACTCATGTAGGGGTGGACCCCTTCGGTGACGAGGATTGTACGGAAGCCTTGGACGTCGGCGGCATCGTCGTTGAACAACACTTGCAGTTCGTTCATCCGTTCGAGGTTAAACACGATGCTGCCCTTGGAGCCGTTGATTTCGAATGAATTGTAGTTGCGGCGGCCATTGGCGAAGCGGGTGGCTTCAAAGGTGCCGACGGCGCCGTTTTCGAAGCGGGTCATAAACAAGGCAGCATCATCGACGGTGACTTCGCCCATTTCGGCAGTACCGACGGCGCCAAGGCTGGTGGTGGTGCCAGCGAGCTTGGGGCGTTGTTTGATGAAGGTCTCGGTCATGCCGGTGACTTCACTGATTTCGCCTACCAACATGCGTGCTAAATCGATGCTATGGGCACCGAGGTCTCCCAAGGTGCCGGCACCGGCGATATCTTTTTGCAAGCGCCACACCAATGGGAAGTTGGGGTCCATAATCCAGTCTTGCAGGTAGACGGAGCGCCAGTGATAGATTTTGCCAATCCGGCCTTCTTGGATGAGACGCTTGGCGAGTTGCACTGCGGGGACGCGGCGGTAGTTAAAGTTGACCATGCCGACGACGCCGTTTTTCTTGACGGCTTCGGCCATTGCGCGAGCTTCGGTCAAAGTATTGGCAAGTGGTTTTTCACAAAAGACATGCTTGCCTTCGTTGGCGGCGGCAATGGCGATGGAGGCATGTGAGTCACCGGGTGTCGAGACGTCGACGAGGCCGATGTCTTTGCGGGTGACCAATTTCTTCCAATCGGTTTCGTAGCCATTCCAGCCCATATCAATGGCGGCTTGTTTGACGGCGGCTTCGTCGCGGCCACACAAGGCAGTCATTTCGGGGGTCAAGGCACAATCGGGGAAGAAGTGTTTGACTTGGCGGTAGGCATTAGAATGGGATTTACCCATGAATTTGTAGCCAACCAGACCGACACCAATTGATTTGCTCATCTGATAACCTCCTTGTTATAGGTTGGTAAAAGTCGTGATTTCGATGCTATTGCCAAACGGGTCGGTGGTAAAAAACCGTGGCCGCCCCGGAATGGGTATGGTATCGCCACAGGGATAACCAGCGCTGATTAATTGCGTGCGCAAGGCAGCCTGGTCATCGACATGCAAACAAAAATGACGCCCGTGTCCGACGCTTTGTGGCTCTGCATAGAGGTGCAATTCGCGATCTCCTACCGCAAACCAGACCAAATCCGAGGCAGTGAGCGTGGTAGGGACGGGGATTTCGCGCAGGCCGATGATATCGGAATAAAAGCGACGCGCGAGCTCGGCACTAGCGACACCTGGCGGACGAGGCACACTTACATGATGGAAATAAGGGGGCATGTCAGGTACTCCTGTGCGCATCGCAACATTGCGGTGGCGACCATTGAGTGGGATGGCGTTAGTGTAATAGAGAGTCTGATTTGCGTCAAGTGAATGCAATAATCTGCGCACACATGAATACGCACATGCACTGCATTGCGGTATCGTAGGAGGGACGTGATTGCATATAATAGACACAGTGAAAACGTTGCAAATTATCAAGGAGTGCCTTCCATGAATCATCCCCCCACCTATCTCGATGTATTGGCCGCCGCCACGCGCATCAAAGTGGTAGCCAATCACACCCCCGTATTTACGTCACGCATGTTGAATGCCCAGCTCGGGATGGAGGTTTTTTTCAAAGGGGAGCATTTGCAACGCACCGGATCATTCAAGTTTCGTGGTGCCTATAATGCGCTGAGTCGTCTCGATGCCGCGGCCCAACACCGGGGTGTCATTGCCTTTTCGTCGGGGAATCATGCCCAAGGGGTGGCCTTAGCCGCCCGGCTCCTCGTTATCCCAGCAGTGATTTGTATGCCCACCGATGCTCCCCAAGTCAAGGTTGATGCCACGGCGGAGTACGGTGCCGAAATCGTCCGTTATGACCGTCTGACCCAAGACCGCGAAGCCGTGGCGCGCAGTATTGCCGAAGCCCGCGGTTTGACCCTCATCCCCCCTTATGATCACCCCGATATCATTGCTGGCCAAGGGACGGCAGCGTTGGAATTCTGCCAAGAAATTCCCGACCTCGACGCATTACTGGTGCCTGTCGGGGGTGGGGGATTGATTTCGGGCTCGGCCTTGGCAGCGCACGGCCTCAACCCAGCCTTGCGCGTGTTTGGGGTTGAGCCAGCCAATGCAGCCGACATGTATGAATCGTTACGCCAAGGGACACGGGTGACCATTGCACCGCCCGATACCATGGCTGATGGTTTGCGGATTACTACGCCTGGGAAGATTACCTTCCCGTTGGTGCAACAGCATGTCGAAGCGATTATCACCGTCAGCGAAGCCGAAATCGCCGCCGGCACGCGCTATATCATGGCCTATCTCAAACAAGTTATCGAACCAAGTGCCGGCACCGGTCCCGGGGCACTCCTTGCCGGTAAATTACCGAGCGGCGTGCGCAAACTTGGGGTGATGTTGTGTGGCGGCAACATCGAACCCCAAGTGCTGGCCGAATTGCACCGCTAGCCGATTAGCGTGGTGCGGCTTGGGTGGCGAGCACGTGCACACCACCCACATAGACATCACGCACGATGGGTTGTGGGGTACGCGCCACTACGACTAAATCGGCACTCAGCCCCACGGCAATACGACCGATGTGATGCTCCATGCCGATGGCTTGGGCGGGGTTGGCGGTAATCAAGGCAATCGCACTAGGCAGATCAAGCAGACCTTGGTCGACGAGGGCAAAGGCCGCCGGAATCATGGCAGCCGGGTAGTAGTCGGCACATAGCCAATCCACGTGCCCAGCCCGGATGGCGTCAGTTGCACTCAGATTCCCGCCACTCGAACGACCACGCAGGACGTTGGGCGCCCCCATACCCACCAACATGCCGTGGTGGTGGGCGGCGGCGGCAGCATCCATGGTGGTAGGGAATTCACTGATGCCGATGCCCATTTCGACCCATGTATTGATTTTTTCGATGGTATCGTCGTCGTGGGTGGCGATTGGGATGTGGGCGTTGCGGCAGAGTTGTACCACATAGTCGATGCGTTCGGGGATGCCCGCTTTGAGTAGGGCTTTGGTACGTATGATTTCATCGATTTCGCTATCGTTACGCCCCGTCGTTTTTGCCACATAATAGCGGAATGACTCGTCGGTTACATACTGGCCTTGGCCAGGACTATGATCCATTATCGACACGAGTTTGACTGCGGGTTGGGCGATAATCAGACTGAGGGCATGGGCGCCCCGGGCGCTGCTGATTTCGACCCGAGCATGGACATAATGCCGGACGCTGGCGTGGTCGGCACGATTAATTTCGGAGATGAAATTTTGAATGAAATCTTCGTTGCGCACGCCAAATTCGGCGTCGTCGAGCGAGAGTGAGTGGAACTCACAGGTCACGCCGCTGTTGACCAATAAGCGGTCGGTGATGTGCAAGGCGACGGCGCCATCGATTTCGACGCCGGGGCGAGGTTGGACCATTTTTTCGATGGTATCGCAATGCAAATCAATCACGCCTGGGATGAGGAATGCCCCGCCCAAATCACGCGCCGTGGTGCCGTGCATCGTCGGTACATCTGGCATTGTACCCACGCCGGCAATGAGGTTTTCCGTAATCAACAGCCATCCGTTTGGGATGACTGAGTCGCGCAAGACGATGGTTGCATTGGTAAGTAGTGTGGGCATGACTTCCTCTAGCTATAGGGCAAGCTGGCCATCAGCGAGTTTGGCGAGGGTGTCGAGGTCGTGCGAAACGGTCAAGACAGCAGTGCCACGCTGTTGGGCGCGTTGAATCATATCTACGATTATTTGCTTGGAGCTAGCGTCAAGGCTAGCAGTAGGTTCATCGAGCAACAACAGGCGTGGCGAAGCGATAAATGCCCGCCCGAGGTTGATGCGTTGTTGTTCGCCACCGCTAAAGGTGACGGGGCTGGCATGCCACAAGCGTTGGGCGATACCCAGCTGTGTCAGCCATTCGCGGCCGATGTCGTGGGCTTGGGCTTGGAGCATTCCTTGGCGTACGAGTGGCTCGGTGATGACGTCGAGGGCTGCTACGCGGGGCAATACTTTGAGGAATTGTGAGCAATAGCCGATTTCACGGTGGCGCAATTTGAGCACCATGCTGTCATCGGCCTGCACCATGTCGACACTGCCGAATTGGTCAGAATTGAACCAAATTTCTCCACTGCTGGCTAAATACGAGCGGTAGATGCACTTGAGGATGCTGGTTTTGCCGATGCCGCTCCGGCCCCACAGCAAAAAATGTTGGTTGCTGTCGACGGTCAAGCTGACGTTTTGGATGGGATCAATGGTGCGGCCATCGATGAGATGGAGCACAAATGATTTATGCAAATTTTTTACGTGCAATAGTGGCACAGTCATGGTGTATCTCCTTATAGCGCCGAAGAAACGAGCAGTTGCGTATAGGGATGTTGTGGATCTTCGAGGATTTGGTCGGTCAATCCACTTTCCACAATATGTCCGTTTTTCATGACAATGGTGCGGCGTGCGAGTTGTTTGATGACGCCCAAATCGTGGGACACCAGCAACATGGTCATCTGTTGTTCCCATTGAATGCGCCGGATTAGGTCGAGCACACGCGCTTGTACCGACAAATCGAGGCCGCTGGTGACTTCGTCGAGCAATAGCAAGCTGGGGCTACTCGACAGCGCTTTGGCGATTTGGACACGCTGGAGCATACCGCCACTAAAGGTGTGCGGGTCGTCGTCGATACGCTCGGGGGGGAGTTCGGTCTGTTCCATCAGCTCGCGGATGCGGGTGCGTATATTTCCCACATGGCGCCAATTGGCGAGCAGTAATTTTTCGGCTACATTGCCACCCACCGTAAATCGCATATTGAGCCCTAATTCAGGGCGTTGGTAAACGATCCCTAGGCGATCGTTGCGGAAGTGGCGACTTCGATAGGCGTCCATTTGGAGCAAATCGACGGGGTCGGCGTCGGGTGTGCGTGGTTCGCGGTACCAAATATTTCCGCTATCGGCGGCGGTCGCGAGGTTGATCATCTGGAGCAAGGTGCTTTTGCCGCTGCCACTTTCGCCCACAATCCCCAATACTTCGCCTTGGTGCAGGGTAAATCCGGCATCGACACAGGCGTAGACGGTATTGCAGACGGGGCATTGACTGTTGTTGTGGGCGGGGCCGGTAAATTGTTGGCAGCGGGGGCAGCCAGGACCGTATTGTTTGTTGAGCCCGCTAGCGTGCAAAATCCATGTGGGAGCGGTCATTTGGGCGCCTCCTGATTGGTTGCATTGACCAATACGCGTTTATCACAAAAGCTCGTGTCAGAGCAACTGCTCCGCCAATGACCGCCATCGGGATGGTCACTGTCTACCACAAAATGCGAGGTCAAAAAGGCATCTTGGGCGCCACAGCGGGCACAAATCTGACCAGCTACGAATTCGGTTTTGAAGCGAAAATCCTCGAATTGCAGCGGCTCAATGGTAGTATATGGCGGCACGGCATAGATGCGTTTTTCACGGCCAGCCCCAAACAAAAAGAGCGCTTCGGCATTGTGCAGACGCATTACATCCCAGCGGGGGATGGGGGTGGTGTCCATCATATAGCGTCCGGCCACAATCACCGGATATTGGGTGGCAATGCGCAAATCACCCGCTTTGACGACGCTTTCGTACATATAGACCCACATCCTGCCATAATCGGATTCGCCGTGCATGATGGTGGCGCGCTCAAGGTTGGGTTCGACCCAGCGTAATGGGTCGACCATGGGGACCTGCAACACCAAAATCTGGTCGCGGCGCATTGGTTCTTCGGGGATGCGGTGGCGGGTCTGGATAATCGAGGCTGCCGTGGTATCAACCGTCGTTGTGACTCCGGTGGTACGTTGCAACAATCGGCGCAAATTGACCGCATTAACGCATTCGTCGACGCCTTGGTCGATGACTTTGAGGGTGTCGTCGGCAGCAATGATAGCCATGGTGATTTGCAGTCCACCCGTACCCCAACCACGGGCTATTGGTAAATCGCGACTGGCAAAAGGGACTTGGTGGCCAGGCAGGGCGATCGCCTTGAGGATCTGGCGGCGCACTTCGCGTTTGGAGTCTTCGTCAATAAAGCCGAAATTGTAGAGTTGCTCAGGTGTCGTGCTCATACAGAAGCCTCTTGGGTACGCGTGGCGATTTCTTGGAGGCGAGTTTGGCTCTGGGTGGTGGTGTGTTCACGCGCTCGATCGAGGACTTTGAGATCAGCCTCAAACGTGACATAATGCGGTAATTTGTAGTGGGCCGTGAAGCCGCTCGCTTCGATGCCGTCGCTATGGAGCAACACGAATTCCTCGTTGGCGGCTGGTCCTGATTCGCCGCTGAGTCCTTTGGCTTTGGCTTGGGTGAGGACACTGTCGAGGATGGCCATACTGATGGACTTGACTTCGCCATGCCCAAAGGTAAACCCATAGCCGAGGTTAAAGCGTGGCGTGTTTTGCTTGGCGGCGACGCTATGCGCTTTCGAGACGATTTCGCATTCGGTGGCACTGATTTCGCCGATGGTAATGGCCTCGCCGGTTAGTGGGTGTGCTACCTGGATGGGTAAGTAGCCAAAGCGTAATTCGGCCAAGGTGGGGTGGGCGTCGCCGTAGCCACGCACGCTACTATAGGCGTAGGTGAGCAGACAGCCGGTGTCGCCTTGAGCGAGGCTTTGTAGGCGGGCGCTGCGTGGGCAGGGGAAGCTAATCGCCGTGCGGGTTATATCGTAGGGCTCGCTGGTGTCTGGGTCAGCGGGGAGTGGGGCAATCATCTGTTGCTGGCGCATATAATCGGCGACTTTGGGGAAGTGGCCAATGGCGCCATCGGCACTCATGCCGGTATCGACGAGTAGTTCGTAGGCGGCGAGTACGGCGGTGACCGATTCGGCGGTTTCGCTGGCAATCAGATTATTGAGTAGGCGGATTTGATAGTCTTGGGATGGACCAAGCATTTGACCGCCCGGAATGTCTTTGAATGACGCCGAAATTCGACGCATACAGCGTATAGTTTCTCCCGATATGGGCAAGGTGGGCATGATGCGTGACAAGGTTGAGCGGTAGGCTCGCAACAAAAAACTGGCTTCGATGCTGTCGCCTTCGGCTTGCTTGACGGCCAAGGCTGCCAGCATGGGAGCGTAGAGCGCGCCTTCGTTCATGGCGCGTCCCACGGCGTGGCGCAATTGGTCGCGAATCTGGATGAGTTCGAGAGGGGTTGAGCCGCCTTGCAGGCGCAAGTATTCCACGAGTTGTTCGGCATTGAGGATGGCGGTAGTGCCGCCACGGGCTGCAATATATCCCATACGTATCCCCTTGGTGGTGTGTTGACACCGTACGTGATTATTTCAAAGAAATCTGGCAGGTGCGTGGTAGTGCGATGCACTTGCCGTGTGCATCAATACAGACAATGTCGATACCCAGCGGGAAGTTGGTACGGGTGATGTTGACGTGGTTGACAAAATCAGCCACGACCCCGTGGACTCCCACGTCACAATGTCCGTTGATGCCAGGGCCGCGTAGCCGCCACGTGGGTTCTGTGTCATTGATCTCGGGGACGGCAACAAAGGCGGTGCAGCTTTGTTCGGGGAAGGTCAGTGTGCCGGGGTTGAGTTCGTGCAACAGCGCGCTACTGGCGCTGTCCCACAAATAGACAAACAGCGCGTTTGGAGCATCGCTAAGGCGACAATTACTACGTAGCTGAATCCAGCGATTGATTTCGCTTTGTGCATCAATCCATGTATTATTGGCCGCTTGGGCAAAGCGCGTTTCTTGGTCGAGGAGTGACAAACAGCTCGTCAACGCAAAGCGATTAGCAAGGATAGGTTGATTGTCAAAGGTAATCGTGGGAATCTGTGTGAACATGCTCGGTTCGGGGATTTGGCCGATGGTGCCAGGCCGCGCCATACAATCAAGCAATACCCGAAACGTAGTCGTGCAAAATGTCTCAAAGAGGCTAGGTGGCTGAAACGTCGTTGTCATAGGGCTCCCTTAAAACACATCAAATTCGACTTTGGTGCTATTGGCTGCGGCAAACTGACGTCGCTGGCTGGTACTGAGTTGGTCGCCGAGGGCATGAATTGCGGTGTGCAAATCGGCATGTGGGTCACCGGGTAGGCGCAATGCGGCATCAATGACGGCGAGGGCGGTGGCAAAGGAGGGGTCATTGCCGATCATCATGCCAAAGCCAAAGGTGCCATTGAGTTCGAGGCGGGTTTCGGTGACGAGAATTTCGCCTGCGTTGAACACGCTATTGGCGACGCTTTCTCGCATGCGCAGTTGCACCATGACGACCCGCGGTCCGCTGATGACGGTGACTGCATTAGCCGGGTAGTGTTGCAATACCTGTTCCGCCAAGGCGGTGACTGCTGTAACCGGGCTGTGACTCAAAATGTGACTGATTGAATACATATGTTGCTCCATAAAACTCAGTATCCGAGGAAAAGATTAACTCTTTGCTCCTTGGTGATTAATAACAGGTTGTGGCATTGTTAGTGCTGTGTGTTATTTGCGCAACGAGGCTTTGTAACGGGTTGCGCCTGCTTCAAGCACAACGGCGAAGGCAAGTACCGCATAGGTAAATGCGCCCATTTCGTGTAAGTTGAGATAGAAACCACTGGCCATGAACATATCGTAGCCAATGCCTCCTGCGCCTGCGGCAGCACCCATGGCGATGGCAGTGGAAAAATTGATTTCGAAGCGCAAAAAGGTCCATGACAACAACGCCGTTGCTGATGACGGCAAGACGGCTTGAAAGACGATTTGCCACCAATTGGCTCCACTGGCCTTGAGGGCTTCGATGGTGCCGTTATCAATTTCTTCAAACGACTCTGCATATGCTTTGATGAGGTAACCCGCCGAGTGGAAGGTCATGCCGAGCACGGCTGCCACACTGCCAAGCCCTGCCGACACTGCAAAAATTAGTACCCACAATACGGTGGGGACGGCACGTACGAATGCCGTAAGACCTTTGATGATGACCGTGAGCCAGCGTGGCGCCAAGTTTTGGGCAGCCAGGAGTGCGAGCCCTAACGCAATTGCTGCCCCAAATATGGTCGTGAGAAACCCCAACCCGATGGTGATAAATAAATTGCGAATCATAACGTCGAAGGTGATGTTTTTGAGATAGGGTGTGAGCAGTAACGCCGAAAAATTACTGCCGAGCATGTCAACCCCTGCCCAAAAATCGACGTCGCGTGTGTTGAATGTGGTAAAGGCATAGCCAGTAATGATGATTAAACTCATAATGGTTGTGCGCAAAATAACGGTTGCGGCATTCCATGGGCGTACGATAATTGTGGTGTTTGCTTGCATTACAATACTGCCCTTCGGATCCAATTCGAAACGGCTTCGATGGCCAATACACTTATAACAATCACGATAATCACCAGACTGGCTGCATGGTAATTGAGGCTTTTGTAGTAAATATCAAAGGAATAGCCAATCCCGGTGCCGGTCAGAATGCCGACCAGTGTGGCACTGCGGATATTGGTTTCGATCATAAACAGCACCCAACTTACCAGCTGCGGCAAACACGAGGGGACGACTGATTGGGCAATAATGGCAAAATAGCTTGCACCGGTGGCGCGCAAGGCTTCGACCGAATCCGTACTGACTTCGTCGATGGTCTCAATCAGTACGCGCACCATGAAGCCAAATGTCACAAAAAACAAGGCAAAATAGCCGGTAAATGAACTTTGTCCGAATGAAAACAACAAAATCAATGCCCACGCCGATACGTCAATATTGCGAAATATTGTGGCGATACCGCGGGCAAACACGCTAAACCACACGTTGATGCGGGTTGTTTGGGCGCCGAAAATAGCCACAAAGAAGGCACATGCCGAAGCGATAGTAGCTGACGCCACCGACATCATTACTGTATCCCGCAGTTTCAATAAAATGGAAGGGAGTTTTTTGAGTGAGGCAGCATCTGGGTAAAAATTTGTCGTGGCCCACCGGATTGCTTTGGGAATCGAGGTAAATCCTTTGGCGACGTTGTATTCGGTAAATATGATTGTTACGTAGGTTAGTCCGAGCAACACCACGACAAACAGCCCAAACGAAAGTCTTTTTTTGGTGAAAAAATCAAGCGTGTGCATGTTGTTCACCAAAATCAAGAATCAGTTCACCGGCTTCAGAGCCATAGACTTCATGGATGATATCTGGGGTGAGCGAGTGTGGCGCTGCATCACAGACGATTTTGCCGCTATTGATACCGATAATCCGTTGCGCATAGCGCATAGCGACGTCGACTTGGTGCAAGTTGACGATAATGGTAATCCCTAAACGTTGATTAATATCTTTTAGGGTGTCCATGATGATTTTGGCAGCACTCGGATCGAGTGACGCAATCGGTTCATCACACAGCAGTAATTTCGGATTTTGGATGAGGGCCCGAGCGATACCGACCCTTTGTTTTTGGCCACCGCTGAGCTGGTCACAGCGTTTGTACATGTGGTCGCTGAGTCCAAGGTTTTGCAAAATCTCGACAGCTTGTTGTTTTTCGGCATTGCTATACCAGCCCATCACACCGGCGGCGGTCGATTTGTAGCCCAAACGTCCGTGCAAGACGTTTTCGATGACACTCAAGCGATTGACGAGGTTGTAGTGTTGGAAAATCATGCCGATTTGGGTGCGATGGGCTCGTAGTTGGGTTGCATTCATTGATTTGGTCGATGCGTCCGCAATCAATACATCACCACTCGTCATAGGAATCATGTGATTGATACAGCGGAGTAAGGTGGATTTGCCTGCACCAGATGGCCCGATAATAGCCACAAATTCACCGGTAGCTACGGTGAAATCAATGGAGTCGAGGGCGTATTTATCAGTGCCATAGCGTTTACTGAGTTTGGCAATGTGGAGTAATGGCATACATCTCACCTTTATAAAGTGACACTGCCTCATCATATTGATGAGGCAGTGTAGGAGCGTTCGTTATTTTGACAATTCGCGAATCGGATCAAAGAATGAATCTTCGACGACGATGAAGCGTTCATTTTTGGTCTTCTTGAAGATTGGCTTGTAACCGGCTTCGATATCGGCCTTGGTGGCAAAAATCTTGGGGTTGTTGGCGGCGGCATCTGAAGTCAAGGCATCTTGGAGCTTCTTGATCTCTTCTGCGGTCAAGGTGTTGCCGTTGGCGGCAAATGGTGAGTAGAGGACGGGGGTGACGGAGATGATGACGAATTCTTTGCCTGGGAACTTGTCAAATGGCTCGTCGGCCTTTTCTTTGACCTTATAGCTGGCACCAGCAACGTTGTTTTCGCCACCACTCAACTCGACATAGTTTTCGACACAGGTGTCACAAAACACTGCGACTTCGCTCTTGTCTGAGATGAGGTTGACGGCTGAGCCTTGGTGTGAGCCACCGAATTGCACGTCGGCAAAGAACTTGTCGGCGCCACCTTCGAGTAAATCGTCGGCCTTGAGTTCTTTCCACTTGTCTTGGGCGCTAAAGAATTTCACAACGTTTTTTGCGGGGACTTTGAAGCCTGAGGTTGAGCTGTTTGATACGAACGAGAATTTTTTGCCTTGGATGTTTGCGATGCTGTAGGCACCGTCTTTCATGTAGTCTGCTTCACTGCCTTTGTTGACCGCAAACCAGCTGTGATAGATGGCGTCTTTGGCCGTACCCGACGCACCACTAGTGATAACTAATGGCACTACGTTGGCGTTCTTGTTCTTGGCTTCGATGTAGGCTTGGGCACCATAGAATGCCAAATCGCCGTTGTCGTTGGCCAACGCTTCGATGGCAATGATGTAGTCGGTGGTCAATTTGTGTTCGACGGGGCGGCCGAGGGTTTCACTGACCAACGTACCAATGGCGTCGCGGGCTGCAGCAACGTCGGCACCTGATTCGTTAGGCAACCATACGATGATGACGGGCTTGGTATTGGCAACGGGGGCTTCGGTAGCAGCTGGGGCAGCGGGGGCTTCGGTGGCGGCTGGGGCGGCTTCTGGGGCTTTGGTTGGCTCAGTAGCAGGTGCTTGGACACCACACGCAACCAACAACGTTAGCATGACAATAAATCCAAATACCTTACGCATGACATCTCCTCGTATCGAAACGTGTCCACAGATACTATTCTGTGACTAGGTTTACTTTAGAGGGGCTATGTGAAAATTGTGTCAAAACGATGCAAGGCTTGGTTTAACGTTCGGTGTATAAATTGGTCAACACGTGATTGGCTTGTGTTGCCAGATTACTAAATAAACCGACAGGATACGCCCTGTCGGAATAGAGAGTGTGTTTTTAGTTAATCTAATGCTTAGATGAATTTGTGCGTGATCTTGGTGAGCTGTGCAGACGGTACACCAATCTGGGTTAAATAATTCACCGTGCTGCCGTAGGTATTTTTAATATACGTCAACACATTCCCCATCGTATCACTCTGGATACCGATAATTTGTTCATATGTCGCTTCGTCGATATGCGCTGGGCGGTCACGGCGCAGTTCAGGCAGTAACGGCGTTATATAGTTGGCAGTGGCGACATAATCTGCAATGATGTGTGGATGAGGTACCTCCACCAAATCGAGGAGTAATGCGGCAATGATCCCCGTGCGGTCTTTGCCGACTCGACAATGAAAAAACGTCCCGAGAGGCGCGTCTGCGAGCTGCATGAAGGTCTGTTGGATGGGCGCACGACTCGTTTCGAGCAAATGAATGTAAAAATCGTCGAGGCGGGAGATGACGTTGCTGGTGTTGTGCGACACGTGAAACAACGGAATCGCCACGTAGGTCATATCAGTATGATTTGCGAGTGGATTGGGTGCTATTTGTTGTTCGTGTGCGTGGCGCAAATCAATCACCGAGGTAATCTGGTGCGTGGTGAAATAGGCGAGATCGCTGGTGGTGACGCGGTGTGGTGAATCCCCCCGCCAAAAGACATTGGGGCGGGTGGTGTGGCCGGTGTTGGTGACAAATCCCCCCAAATCGCGTACGTTGTGTAGCCCCGGAATCTGATGCACGGTTGACATATGCTACTCCACTCTATTTTTCCAAAGGCAACCATAACATTTTTTGATGCATCCCACACCAACGTTTGGGTCATATTTGGCGTACATTATTCTGGTTTCAAGAAAAATCCGTGGCATTGTAAAATTGCCCGTTTCACGGTGTTGCTACATATGTTTTCGTAATCGGGAGCATTGTTTGGGTGAAAAATACTTGGCTGCATTGGCGAATCGGCTACCCGTTGTTGCGAATTAGCAGTGGCATGGCACTACCCCAGGCCTGTTCGCCCACAAAACAGACTAATGGGTGGGTGGTTACAAACTGCACATTGACATAACTTCCAACAGGATAGGCAATATCATGGCTCCTTTTGCAACTAATCTGTTGTCCCGATGGGAGTTGCAGGCGATAAAGATACTGGACACCTTCATAGGTGCGCTGGCAGATGACCGCATTGCCATCTTTTGCAGGTACAAAGTGTACGTCATCATAGCGGAGCAATACGCTGGCAAGGGCATTGTCGGGGATGGGTGGTGCGCTGACCAATTGTAACGCCCCTAATTCATTCTGAAGGTCTGTTCCGACTGGGTGTACGGTCAAAAAATCAGCTTGCCCCATAAATGCGGCGGTAAAGCGCGTGTTGGGTTGGGTAAACAGGGCTTCAGGAGTACCGATTTGGTGCAATACTCCTTCGTTGAGAAGTGCAATACGATCAGCAATTGCAATGGCTTCGTGTTGATCGTGGGTGACGATGATAGCCGATGTATTGGCATTCCGCAAAATAGTGCGCAATTCACTACGGACATGGTCACGGATAGCACTATCGAGATTACTAAATGGTTCATCCAACAAAATAACCGGCGGTTCAGGTGCGAGGGCCCGGGCGATGGCTACCCGTTGTTGTTGCCCGCCCGAGAGTTGGTGCGGTAACCGATTGCCGAGTTCACTTAGTCCTACTAAGTGCAGCACATCGTTGATTCGTGCTTGTTGGGCTGGTTTGGGGTAGGCGTGGAGCGCAAACCGAATATTGTCGTTGACGGTCATATGTGGAAAGAGAGCATAATCTTGAAAAACCATGCCGACGCGGCGTGCTTCGGGGGGGCTTTGACGACCGTTTTTGAATGCTGGTACACCATGACTGGTGATTTCACCTTGGTCTGGGATTTCAAGTCC
>CALQBW020000030.1 GCA_943328915.2 Singulisphaera sp. GP187
ACGTTAACCAAAACCCGAACATCATCGAACACGCGCACGTTAACCAAAACCCGAACAAGTACGCGCACCAGAACAGCGACTCCCACAATCACCCCTACGCATTGATGGCTGATCCACCAAAGCTGATTTAAAAATATGATCGGCAGTCCAACGAAACGTGCCATGTACGAAGTACATGGCACGTTTCGTTGCAGCTATCCATGGAGGGTTTACTAATTCAATCAAACAATGATTTACTATTCATGTGGGTGCAAGTAACTTCGCAATTTGTGCGCTTGCAATCTCCCTACAACGGCTTTTTACTGGGTGTGCCTGCCAAGCGGGGGTACGTGCCTGGGGTCACGCGGTGTTTGACGATGCGCACCATGGTGCGTGGTTCGAGGGGCGGTTCGTTGATGTTGACAATGTCGTGCAAGTGGCCACCGAGGGTGGTAATGGCGTTCTTGGCTGCCTCGACTTCGACTTGGGGGGTTGGTCCTTTGGGGGCATACACTTTGCCGCCGATGCGTACCAACGGCAACAAATATTCCACCAGCACGCGTAATTCAGCTACGGCCCGTGCCGTCGCCATGTCGTATTGGGCGCGGTATTGTTTGTTTTGGCCAAGCGTTTCGGCACGCTCGCTGACAATATGGACATTGGGCAACGAAAAATGCGCAGCCACATGCACGAGAAAAGCAGTTTTTTTGGCGACACTTTCGACCAACGTAACATGGGTTTCAGGCCAGACTATCGCTAGCACAATCCCAGGGATACCACCGCCACTCCCGACGTCAATCAGACGGGCAGGCGGTTTGGGGTTGAGTGGCATATAGGTCATTGCATCAAGCAAGTGTTTTCGTACCATTTCCGAAGGTTCAACGATAGCTGTGAGGTTGACCCTGTCTTTGTTCCATTCTTGGAGCAAAGTCAGGTACTCGGCGAGCTGGGTATATTTTTCGGGGGGTATTTCAAGTTTGTGTTTGTTTGCGTATTCAGTAATGATGCCAAAATGGTTAATCACGCGTTGCTCCATAAAGATGATTCCGGTGAATATAATCTGCCACTCCGGGAGGGACCAAATCAGCAATAGATTTGCCATGCGCACAGCACTGGCGAATGGCACTACTCGACACATCCATGCCAGACCAAGAAATTTGGGTAATGGCGAGGTTTGGTAATTCCTGGCAAACCTGCCGGTCGTCAAACGGTGAACCGATCCGTTCGATGACGGCCACCATACAATAATCCCCGAGGTGCTTGGCATCGTACCACAACGGCAAGAGCGCTGCTGCGTCAGCTCCCAAAATCAGCACGAGTTTACGCTCTGTGGTTGCGAATTCCTTGAGCGTGTCAATTGTGTAGGATGGACCACTGCGCCGTATTTCACTGTCACTCACATGCCAGTGAGGGTACGGGGCACAGGCTAACTGAACCATTTCCATGCGCTGAGCATCGTTGGCGATTGTTGCTGGTTTATGGGGCGGAGTGCGATTGGGCACAACATAGAGTTGGTCAAGCGACAACGTCGCCATCGCGATTTTTGCGAGAGCAATATGCCCGACATGTATGGGGTCAAATGTGCCGCCGAGGATGCCTATACGTTTCAATTCCCAACCTTTTTGTTTTTGCGAGTAACGTGAAGGAATCCAAATACAGTATGCACTGGATCAATAGAGTATTGTTGTGCTTCTATCGTGCATATATACAAACTCGGAACAGGTAAAACTATCTGTCGCGCCCAAAATACGAGATTTTTCCGGTGAAATCGTGCGTTTTCGAGCACATGCAGGGTTAGGGTGCTTGTACGATACTATCGCCCGCAATGACAAACCCTCTCACGTTCGCTTCAAATCCGGCACTGTGCATTCGTTGCACGATTGCTTCTGAAATCGAAGTCAATCCGTAGTTTTGATTTATTGTATATTCGACCTCGAAGGCTGCTTGATTGTCTGATTTCATTACCAAGTGAGCGGTCGCTGCAAAATCCCCATTGAGCATCCCAATTTCAAGGACTTGCCCATTCCGTGGATCAAGCCACAACAATGGACTCGGCGCTAATGCTGTCATTTTTTGCGGGCTACCAAATGCAACACGATTACTGAAAAATGTTCCCCAGCGTTCATCACCAGTAGGCGTTGCCCGTAATTGCGGGGTGATCATGATGTCGATTATTAGTGCATTCGTCTGATTGGGTATCTCTACACCAGAATCGGTTTTTGGGGCGTTCGTTGCTAATCCCACACTTTGTGTAATGCCTACGGAAACAGCAGGAATGGCTGTAGCGGTAGATTCTGGTGTATTGGATCCAGCGTCAACCAATTGTGTGCGATTTGGCTGTGCTAAATGGTTGATTAATTGGATTGGATTACCACAGTTGGCCAATAGCAATAAATACCACGCAATGAGCATCGATTGCCAGCGCACATGTGGGAGAGGAAACGTCATTTTCAATCATTTTCCAACTGAACAGCGGACAATGGTACCGATTCTACGTTGTTGTAGGGGGGTTGTCAAGAATGTTTTTACTTGACACTACACATGATTCGGGCTATTCTAGTTTTTGATAAACGGTATTTTATGCTGTTACACGCCACCGTTATGGGATGTATGGTTCTTATTTCGTTTGTGCACTAAGGAAGAACACTATGACAACAGACTCCAAGTCGGCTTCAGGGCAGGCTCCATTTGCTTCTGACGAAGTAATGACCTTTACTATCGCCGGTGAGTCACACAGTGCGTTTGTTTCAATCTTTGCGGAACGACTTCGTGATGTTATTGTTTCAAAAGGCAACATTTATCGCCCAAATGCCATCGACGCATCTGGCGAAGTTAAAGATGAAATGCCCTTGCGTTTAGTTTTGAACATGTGTGATGTTGAAGCTCCCCGCCCTGTCAAACGACGTGGTCAAGGGACGTTCGTTGCGTCGATTTTCGAAGGTCCCGGTAACGAAGCAAGCGTCATGCATGCAGCCTATCCGTTACTAATCCGTTCGATTTCGAATTTGATTATCTACAATACGATTATCAATGGTATGCGCGAAAGTCACTTCATTACCCCAGAACAAGGGCATTATGTGGTACGCCATGACAGCGATGATGCCACGAACTATCAACTCCTCTACGAGCGCGTGCAACCACTCGCCTGTAGCCACCTTGTCATCAACAATGATTTTGTCCCTGATTTGCCCGAATCATTGTGGGAAGGCGAAGAACCCGTCTGGCAGGTCTGCAAAGCTGGCGTGCGCCTCGACCAAATGGGCTTGTTGCCGTCACCAACCCGCATCGAAGATTTCCTCACCGAAAACGACTTGCGCATGGTGCGTCGTCTCTACAATATTGGCGGTCTCAGCTACGGTAATTTGAGTGCCCGCGCCCACCACAACCCCGAATACTTTTGGATGTCTGCATCAGGTGTCGACAAAAGCAACCTCAAAACCGTCGGTCGTGACGTGTTGTTGGTGACCGGCTATGTTCCCGAACAACTCATGATCCGCCTAAGCGTGCCTCCACAGGTGGAACCGCGCCGGGTCTCGGTCGATGCCATCGAACACTGGATGATTTACCGCGAACATCCTTCTGTTGGTGCAATTGTCCATATCCATGCGTGGTGGAGCGACCCGATTCAATCCACCCAAGTCAATTACCCCTGTGGCACCTACGAAATCGCCGCTGAAGTGGCAGAATTAGTACGTCGTGCTCCTGATCCTTCTCGCGCCGTGATTGGCCTCAAAAATCATGGATTGACCATAACAGGTCATTCTATTGAGGAAATTTTTGCCCGTATTGAAGGCAAAATCGTTCCCCAAGTCCCCATGAACTAATTAACCTCACACATTCCACCCATGCCGTTTGACGGGTATGGGTGGTTTTTTTGCAAAAAACAACTGCCACACCAGATGTATCACTAGCCCTAAAATCTAACTTTGTGGGTATGTGTTACGGTGAATCGTCGCATCGTGAGGCGATGATGATGATCAAAGTATCCATCAATTGCCACAGAAGATACAATTAATTTAACGTTTGTTTGATGTTGCGAATGGCTAAGGCAATAGATATGCCAGTGAGCAGCAAAATCATTAACGAAATATGGCTCCCAAACAGTATCATCATGGCAATAATTGCACCAATCCCCGCGCCGATTCCACTTGCGATGATCATGGCACGGCCCCGTTTGGCTGTTAACCTTATGGTGATTTGGGCACTAAGACTGCCAATCAACATTCCCCCAGCTATATATACCAGGGATCCTATAAACGGGATCTTCAATAAAAACACCAATGGGATGGGGATAATGGTGGCAAAGATAGCGGTTATACTGCCGGCAACCAACCAATGTCGTAGTGCGCTGCGGTAGCGTTCGGGGATTAGTTTGTAACGACACGATGGGCAAATTTGTCCGACATCGTTCAGAATGGTGCAGCGGATGCACATCGGGCGGTCACAACTCGTGCAACGTAATGGCGCTGCTCGTGTGCCATGGACGGGACACATGACCAATGGCTTGGCGGGAGCAGATTCGACCGCTGTGATTTGATTACTCTGCGGGGTGTCATTGGTAGTGACGATGATTATTTTGAGCCCTTGGCTGATGTTTTTTTCGATTTCCGTCGCTGCTGCTAAGACTGCAGGATTTTCGGGCTCAATCAGTTGTGCCTGTGCAATCAGCCGCTGGCGTTCACTGACCACTGGGATTAATCGTGCTAAAGCCAACAGTGCGTCGACATCATGTGGTTGATGGCCCAAGACGTCGCGGTAATAATTGCGGGCAGCAATTGTATCGCCGCGGGCAGTCGCTTTCCTTGCAGCATCACGGATCAAATCAATCATGCTTCTGTCTGACATAGTCACTCTTGTTCGTTAATCCAGCCCTCCTGCAGATCATTGCGACCTGCAGGAGCAGGGTAGGTATTTATACGGGCATAATTCGTTGCATAAAGCGCATTTTGTCTTGGGATTGATGACTCCCGCCACCTTCGTGTCGGTTGTATCGCCAAATACTGATTTCTTTGCGCCCTTGCCAGGCATTGTAGGCTGCATACACTGTGGACGGTGGGCAAATGTCATCCATTAACCCGACCGAAAAAATCGTCTGCGCCGTTGCCCGTTTTGAAAAATGAATCCCATCGAAGTAGTTGAGCGTTCCAAATACTTCTTCAACCGCATCTCGGTGAGTCATTAGGTAGCGACTGATTTCACTATAGGGATTCGAATCGGTAATTTCGGTAGCGCGCCGGTAATGACACAAAAAAGGTACATCGGGCATAGCTGCCACAACATCGGTCATTAATCCGGCTGCGGCAATCGCAATTCCGCCACCTTGGCTGCCACCGGTCACGATGATTTTGCGTGCATCCACAGCCACATGACTCCGGGCCGCTTCGATTGCGCGCACGGCATCAGAAAATACGCGCCGGTAATAGTAGTGCTCTTTGTTGCGGATGCCGCGGGTCATAAAGCCGGGATGCTGATTGTCACCAAACGGATCGGGGTCAGCCGTATCACCTTTGGACCACGCGCTCCCTTGGCCTCGGGTATCCATCACCAAATGGGCATACCCTTGACTGCTCCAGAGCAACCAATCATTGGGGAAGCTCCGGCCACCACCATACCCAATATATTCGACCACACAGGGCAACGGTCCGCTGCGTTGTTTTGGTACCAAAAACCAGCCCTTGACTTGTTGCCCACCCCATCCGGCAAAGCTCACATCAAATACGTCGATGGTCTTGTAGCCCCCTTGGACAGGCACGAATTGGGGGTTGAGGTCGTGGCGGCGCGTGTCGGTTAAACTCGCCTGCCAAAACGCGTCGAAATCAGTCGGCTCTGCCACGTCAGGCCGGTATTGCTCCAACTGTGACAGCGGCATATCAAACATTGCCATGGTAGTGCTCCTTTGCAACAATCAACAATAGCATTGTACCGTAATGTGCATGCCTGATTCTATTGCCGGCTTCCAAAAGGAAGAGAGTGAATGACATACGGGGTCGCATAAATGTTTGTATTTCATCTGTTTTCGCTTGTTTCATGGTGCATTTTTTTGGAAAAATCATCGAAATAACGCACACAGTTCGGTTACGCGGTTCGTAACGAAAGTGCCAGAGCCGCCGCGTACTTCCATTACACGACGCTACCATGCGAATTCTGCATCGTAAGTGTGGGATTGCGAATCACATATTGTTATTTTTCGCTATCCAAAATCAATGTATATGGGCCATTGTTGGTCAAACTTACCTGCATTTCGGCGCCGAAGCGCCCAGTAGCCACACGCACACCGGCGGTTACGAGAAAGTCACGCATGGCATCGACAAGCGGTGCGGCCACTTCCGGCAATGCGGCAGGCGAATAGCCGGGGCGCCGCCCCCGACTCGTGTCCGCATACAAAGTGAATTGCGATACCAATAACACCGCGCCACCACTATCGAGCAGTGAAATATTGGGTTTGCCACTTTCGTCATCAAACATCCGTAGCTCGAGAATTTTGCGGCCGATTTGAGCGATTTGGGCAGGCCCATCCCCGTGCCCAATTCCCAATAATACCAACACGCCTGCGTTAATCTGACCAATGACTTCGCCGCCCACACTGACCTGTGCGTGGGTTACCCGTTGAATTACTGCCCGCATAAATACTTCCTGCAAAAGTGTATCAGCAAATTTATAATAGAAATTCCGTACGTAGGTTATTCGTCATCGTCACGTTTATTACGTCGCGGTGCCGGTCCTAATGCAGCCTCGATGGCATCAAAAACCGAGCGTACTTGGATTATCTGCATTCCTTCGATGTGGACTGGTGTTTGGGTAGGCGGGCAGACGGCTTTACGGAAGCCTAATTTCGCGGCTTCGCTCAACCGTCTTTCGATTTGGTTAACGCTACGCATTTCTCCACTCAAGCCGATTTCACCCATCAGTACCATGTCTGATTCTACGCGTTGATTGCGAAACGATGAAGCAATCGCTGTCGCCACAGCCAAATCTGCCGCTGGCTCGCCGATGCGGAGCCCACCCACGATATTGACATAGACATCTTGGTTAAAGAGGGGTAACCCTACCCGTTTGCCGAGGACGGCTAACAACATCTGGAGACGATTGAGATCATATCCATTGACGGTGCGGCGGGGCTGTGGGTTGGCGGTGTTCGAAGTCAACCCTTGAATTTCCACCAAAATAGGGCGCGTGCCTTCAAGGGTAACGGCTACGGCCGAGCCGGGGGTATTGACCGAGCGTTCTGCAAGGAAAACTTGTGAAGGGTTGCTGACTTCGTGCAGCCCAGTCGCCGTCATTTCAAAAATCCCCACTTCATCCGTGGAGCCGTAGCGGTTTTTGACGCCGCGCAAAATGCGGTATTGGTGGAAGCGCTCTCCTTCGAGATAGAGCACCACATCGACGATGTGTTCGAGCATGCGCGGGCCAGCGATGGCGCCTTCTTTGGTGACATGCCCAACGATGATAATCGGAATATTTAAATCTTTGGCGACACGTAAGAGGCGTAATGCGCCTTCACGCACTTGGCCGACCGACCCTGCAGCCGAGCTGAGTTCTTCGATGTAGACGGTTTGGATGGAGTCGACAATCACCAAGCCGGGACGTTGGCTATCGATATAACTAATCGCGGTCTCGAGATTTGTTTCGGAAGAAATCCAAAGCCGCTCAGGGTTGAGTCCCATCCGATCAGCACGTAATTTGATTTGTTGCGCAGATTCTTCGGCAGAAATATAGAGGGCATCCCCGACATGCTCGGCAAAATGCGCAGCACTTTGGAGCAGTAAACTCGATTTGCCAATGCCTGGTTCGCCACCTATCAATACGAGACTACCGGGGACTAATCCGCCACCGAGTACACGGGCAAATTCTTGATAAACCACAGGCAAACGCGACACGCCACCGCTAGGGATGGCGTGTAAGGCCATCGGAGCACCAGCACCACTGACGACCACCGAACGACGGCTGCTGGCGGGTGCATCGCGTCGTTCGATTTGTTCGACCAAAGTGCCCCAACCACTACAGTTAGGGCACCGACCCATTTCACGTGCTTGCTGTGCTCCGCATTGTTGACATACAAACACGGTGCGTGTTTTGGCCATGAGTTATGCCAATGTATCGACGACGACGTCGTTATCGTCGAGCGACACCTGCGTTTCGGCGCGTTGGGCATTCAAACGCAAATATTCTTCGCCGTTTTCGAGCGTTGCCACGTCGATAGCGATAGTATCACCTGCCACAAATCGTCCATCCAACACCCCTTCGGATAATGGATCTTCGATTAAGTTGGTAATGATACGGCGCAACGGACGGGCCCCAAACGAAGGGTCGTAGCCCCGTTTGGCCAATAAATCACAGGCAGCATCATTGACATCAAGCGTCAACTTATGTTCATTCAGTTGTAATTGCACTCGGTTGAGCATGTAGCGCGTGATTTGACGAATTTCTTCGTTGGTCAACGAATGGAAAATAATCGTCGAATCCAAGCGATTGAGGAACTCAGGGCGGAATACTTGGCGCAAGGCGTCGTTGACGCGGTTCCGCAAGTCTTTGTTGGCGATGTCGCCATCTTTGCCCAAGAACCCAATCCGCGAAGCCCCGCGAATTTGCTCGGTACCGACGTTGGAAGTCATGATGATAATCGTATTACGGAAGTCGACTTTGCGCCCTTTGCCGTCGGTCAAATAGCCATCTTCGAGTACCTGCAACAACATGTTGTAGGTGTCGGGATGAGCTTTTTCGATTTCGTCAAAAAGCACGACAGAGTAGGGCTTGCGGCGTACGGCATCGGTGAGTTGACCGCCTTCGCCATACCCGACATATCCTGGCGGGGAGCCAACCAAGCGTGACGACGTATGTCGTTCTTGGAATTCAGACATATCAATTTTGATTAAATGTTGTTCAGAACCAAACATGAACTCTGCGAGTGCTTTGGCAAGCTCTGTTTTGCCGACACCGGTTGGCCCTAAGAAAATGAAACTCCCGATGGGGCGACGGGGGTCTTTGAGCCCTGCCCGAGCCCGTCGTACCGCCTTCGAGATGGTGACAATAGCCTCACTCTGGCCGATAACACGACCATGCAACGCTGATTCCATTTGGAGCAAACGCACCGTTTCGTCGCCGGTAAGGCGCATTACCGGGATACCTGTCCACATTGCCACGACGGCGGCAATATCCTCTTCTGTCACATACGGGAGGGTCGTATTGCTGCTTCCTTCGGCGATGCCATGTTCGCGTTCGACTTGGGTCACCCGCTGCCGCATTACTTCGGCACGTTCACGCAAGGTTTCGACTAATTCGGTTTGGCCTTGGGCTTCAGCAGCAATTATTTCTTTGTTGATGACTTCAAGACCGCGCAATGCATCTCGTAATGCCGACGGAGTGACACTTCGGGTCATGCGTACCCGTGCTGAGGCTTCGTCGATTAAGTCAATGGCTTTGTCTGGCAAAAAACGATCAGGGACGTACCGTGAAGACAAATAAGCAGCGGCTTGGATTGCTTCGTCGCTAATTTGCAACTGGTGGAAATCTTCGTAGCGCGATTTGATCCCGCGCAAAATCTGAATAGTGTCTTCTTCGTTGGGTTGTTCCACCATTACTGGTTGGAATCGTCGTTCGAGGGCAGCGTCACGTTCAATATATTTGCGATATTCATCGAGGGTCGTTGCCCCAATGGTCTGTAATTCGCCACGTGACAAGGCTGGCTTGAGGATGTTCGCGGCGTCGAGGGTGCCTTCGGCCCCACCGGCACCGATGATGGTATGGAATTCATCGATAAACAAAATACAGCGGGTTTCTTTTATTTCGTCGACGACTTTTTTGAGTCGCTCTTCGAATTGACCGCGGTACTTCGTACCAGCCACCAACGCTCCCATGTCAAGCGACACAACCCGTTTGCCCCGCAAACTATCGGGAACATCCCCAGCAACAATCCGTTGGGCAAGCCCTTCGACGATTGCGGTTTTGCCGACACCTGGTTCACCAATCAAAGCGGGATTGTTTTTGGTACGACGTGACAAAATTTGAATCACCCGGTCGATTTCGCGGCTACGCCCAATAACGGGGTCGAGGCGACCACTTTCGGCCATTTCGGTTAAGTCAGTGCCGAGGGCGTCAAGATACGGTGTTTTGCCTTTATTTGGTTGGGCAGTGTTGCTACTGCTTGTGCTACTGCTGCTCGAACTCGCACTAGCGGTTCGTTCGGGCTGGGGGGTGGTGTTACTGCCGGCACCGCCGCTTGCTCCAGTGGCGCCGCCGCCTTGGCGGAGCACGCGCATGACGCTGGTTTTGATTTGTTCGAGTGAGACCCCGAGCATGTCAAGGACGCCAGTTGCGACTCCTTCACCATTTCGAATAAGCCCGAGCAAAATATGCTCGGTGCCAATGTAGTTATGCCCAAGGCGCTTAGCCTCATCAATTGCTAATGTAATGACATTTTTTGCCCGTGCGGACAATTCTTTGTCGGCGCGCGATTCGCCTTCGCCAATCCCGACAATAAATTCGACGGAATGGCGGGTTTGGGCTAATTGCACACCCAAATCTTCAAGGACGCGTGCTGCCACGCCTTCCCCTTCGCGGATGAGACCGAGCAATATATGTTCAGTGCCAATATACGAATGATTGAGGGCACGTGCTTCTTCGGTGGCGTATTGCAGTACCTGTTTGGCACGCTTGGTAAACTTATCGTAGGCACCTGACATTGAAATACTCCCTCGCCGTCCACCGTGGTGAATACAGCGCTATGAGGCAACCGATGGATCACCATCGGGGGTGGTTTGTAGACTCAATCCGATACGTCGTCGTGCGACATCAATACGTACCACGCGCACCGCAACTTCTTCTCCAGAAGTTAAGACTGGGCGTGAAGCGTTTTGTTTGCTATTTAATTCAGACACATGAATCAAGCCTTCGATACCTTCAGCAAGGCGCACAAATGTCCCAAATGGAGCAATTTGGGTCACAACTCCTGTAATGACTTGGTCAACGGCGAATTGTGCTTCAACTCCGCCCCATGGCTCGGTCAACGTGCGTTTTATCGATAACGCAATGCGCCGATGGTCAACATCAATACTCAAAACCATCACCGTCACCCGATCGCCAACTTTGTATAAATCGTTGGGGTGGCGTACCCGGCTCCACGATAATTCTGACAAATGGACTAACCCATCAGCACCGCCGACATCAACAAAAACCCCGAAATCACAAACCGAGGTAATTGCGCCTTCGCGGATGTCATTGACTTTAATTTCACTCAACAACACATCTTTGCGTTGATCGCGTGAAGCCATATTTGCTTGACGTTCTGAAAGGATAAGACGGTTGCGTTGGCGGCTCATTTCGACCACTTTGAGCAGCAACGTACTGCCAATCATCCGCGCCATTTCGATTTGTTTTTGGGAGTCAGTACCTCGACCAATTCCCGAAATCTGTGAGGTGGGGATAAACCCACGGACACCATCGAGATTGACGAGTAATCCACCTTTGTTGTAATTCACGACAACGGCTTCGATTGGGGTACCGGTATCCGCAAGTTGCTGTAAATTACGCCAACTGAGTTCTTGCCGGGCACGGTCAAGAGAAAGGACCACACGACCTTGTTCGTCCTCGGCTTGTACCACAAATGTCAAGAGCGTTTGGCCAACGGTCAACGCATCACGTTCAGCTGTGGTCAAGGATTGCATCTCTCGATTTGATACGACACCTTCAGACTTGTGTCCGATATCGATGAGAATTTCATCGCCACTGCGCGACATAATGACTCCATCAAGGGTGTCACCATGCGTCAGCGAGCGCAACAAACTTCCTTGTTCGGCTAACAGTTGGGCAAAAAATTCTGGGCTATGCGTGTCTGCAGTGAGGAAAGTATTTGCAATAGATGCAGACGAAGCGGAGACGGCGAGTGGCTCTTCCATGATTCTCCTCTATGGCTGAGGTGAAGTGCACCGCACGGATGTTTATCACAGTTGAATTATACGAAGTTTATGGCGAAATGGCAAGATAGTGGTGAGTTGTGCCACGTTGCAGTAAATCACCCTTTCTGATATACTAGCGCCCGTTATTTACCACACGTGATTGTTGCAAAAATTCATGTGTTTTCGTTCAATGCGGAATAAGAGGGAGCCAAGGATTGTGACAATGCCAACTGTTATCGTGGCGCATCTTGCACCTGATCTCGATTGCATTGCAGCGATTTGGATCCTGAAGCGCTTTGGTGGTGCCGCAGATGCACTCGTGTGTTGTGTTCCCGCAGGAACAACACTCAACCACCAACCGGTAGATAGTGACCCGTGTATCGTCCATGTCGATACTGGGAATGGTCGTTATGACCATCACCAGCGCAATGTACGTACGTTGAGTGCTGCGGAATTGGTCCGGCGGAATGTTGCAGCATATGATGGTGCCCTTGAGCGAATTATTCGCCAGGTGACGTCATTTGACAATGCCACCGCAACAGAACGCCAGGGGAGTGATTTGACCATGCTGGCCGATTCATTCAATTTGCTGTATCCCGACGATCCCAACCGCGTCGTCGAATTGATGTTGCCGAATCTCGATGCATGGTATGCCCACGAGCAACACCAAATACAGCTCAATGAATCGTTTGCAAACCGCATCGAATTCCATTCTCCGTGGGGACGTGGTGTCGCGATGCAAAGCCCGTTCGGAGGCTCGTCCGCCCTGGCTTTTCGTGGAGGAGCTGTCCTCTACACATACCGCGAAGAATTGCATGGTTGGATGGGAGTCGCTGCGCAAGCGCGCTCCAATGCTGATTTGACCAGCCTTGCTGACCAACTCGCGGTTGTTGATGCAGGTGCCCAATGGTATCTCCATCCCAGCAAACGACTCTTGCTTTGCGGTACTGCCAAAGCTCCGGTGACACAGACGTCACGCTTGAGCCTGCGCGAAATGGTGACCGTTATTGAAGGGTTGTCTCAATCCCATCGCTAAACGCCAATGTTGTCGTTTTGCTCTATATTCTGCAGTGCAATGGGTAATATGTTTATCGTGTAGGAGACGCCACAATGCAAAAACGTCGAGGCGCCACTCAGGCAAAAGTACCTGCCGCTAATTCGCTAAGGAGCATCATGACTAGTACGCCTTTCTCACGCGCTCGAGATCATCTCGGTGATGCCCAGTTGGTCGAACTCTACCGCCAAATGATGTTGATTCGGCGTTTTGAAGAAAAATGCCAAGAGATGTATACGCGCGCCAAGATTGGCGGGTTTTTGCACCTCTATGTTGGAGAAGAAGCCACCGGTGTCGGTGCGATTTCGAACCTGCAACCCCAAGATCACATCTTTACCCATTATCGCGACCATGGTCATGCGATTGCACGTGGGCTGAACATCAATGAATTAATGGCCGAACTTTTTGGGAAAGATACCGGCACATCTCATGGCATGGGTGGCTCGATGCATTTTGCCGACATCACCAAAAACTTCTGGGGTGGCTATGCCATTGTCGGCAGCCATTTGCTTCTCGCCGATGGAGTTGCGCTCGCGTGCCAAATGCAAAAAACCAATGGCGTGGTCATGGTGTTTTTTGGTGATGGTGCGACCAATGGTGGTGAATTCTATGAATCACTCAATTTTGCCCAATTATGGAAATTACCGGTTGTTTTCGTTTGTGAAAATAATTTGTACGCCATGGGTACCCCAATTGAAGTACACTCATCAGTAAAAGAAATCTACCGCAAAGCCAGTGCATTCGATATGAAAGCCATGCGCATCGACGGGAATGATTTGTTGACGGTGCGTGAACAAGTCGCCGAGGCCGTAGAATACGCCCGTTCTGGCCAAGGTCCAGTTTTGGTAGAAGCCATGACCTATCGCTTCCGTGGTCACTCGGCCCAAGACACCCAAAAATATCGCTCCAAAGAAGATGTCGAGCAACATCGCTCCAATGACCCCGTCCTCATCTTCCGTAAAGAGTTGATTGACGCCGGAGTGAGCTCCGCTGCCGATATAGACGCACTCGATGCCACAATTGATGAGCAGGTCGAAGCAGCAGTGCGATTTGCTGACGAAAGTGACGTCCCTGGCAATGAATGGCTTACCGATAGTGGTATCTATGCAGCTCCACTTGCAACCGCCACAGTCGATCCTGACCTCGTATAACCTGCAATTACGTTGATGCGCATCCGCAGCAATGAAGGAGATATTCGATGCCCGTTTTAACAGTCCGTGAAGCGCTACAACAAGCACTCCACGAAGCAATGGCCGATGAACGTACGTTTATCATCGGTGAAGATATCGGTCACTACGGTAGCACGTATGGCGTGACCGCCGGCTTTCTCGAAAAGTATGGCCCCGAACGCATCCGTGATGCCCCCATTGCAGAAGCTGGGATTGCCGGTTTGGCGGTTGGTGCCGCCATGGCCGGTATGCGGCCTATTGCCGAAATCATGTCGGTGAATTTTTCACTGCTCGCGTTTGACATGATCATCAATCACGCTGCCAAGATTTACAGCATGTTTGGTGGCAAGTTCTCGGTACCACTCGTGTTGCGCACCACCAATGGGTGGACGCAATTGTCTGCAACCCACTCGCAGTCGTTTGACTCCATGTTTGCGCACATCCCAGGACTCAAGGTCGTTGCGCCTGCCACCCCTGCCGATATGAAGGGTATGTTCCGGGCCGCCATGGCTGACCCCGATCCTGTCATCTTCATCGAACACACGTTGATGTATGGGGTCAAAGGCGAAGTCCCAGAAGGCGATTATATCGTTCCCATCGGTAAATCCGTGTTGGCGCGCGAAGGCCGCCATATAACGGTGGTAACCTATTCTCGTATGGTGCACTTGTCGTTACAAGCTGCCGACATTTTGGCCAAAGAAGGCATCGAAGTCGAAATCGTCGATTTGCGCACATTGCGCCCGCTCGACATGAGTGTCGCCCTCGAAAGCTTCAAAAAGACCAATCGTGCTGTCGTCGTCACCGAAGATTGGCAGTCATACGGTACTTCTGCAGAAATCGCGACCCGGCTATATGAGCAAGGTTTCGATTATCTCGATGCGCCTATCCAACGGGTAAACTTCCGCGAAGTGCCGATGCCATACGCCAAAAACCTCGAACAACAGGTCGTGGTAACAACCGAACGCATTGTGGCAGCCATCAAAAAAGTCTTGAATCGCAGTTAACTGCACACACCGGGAGGTACGATCATGGCAGATATTACGATGCCGAAGATGGGCTTCGATATGACCGAGGGGACGATAGTACGCTGGCTCAAAAAAGTCGGTGATTTCGTCAACAAAGGTGAGGCCGTCGCCGAAATTGAGACCGATAAGGTCACCATCGAAATCGAATCATTTGTAAGTGGCACATTGAGCGAAATCATCTCACCTGCCGGTTCCCGCACGCCGGTGGGTGGCGTGATTGCGCGTACCAGCGATGGTGCGGGTGCAGCCCATGTAGCCCCTGTGGCGGTTGCCGTAGCACCCGTTGCGGCAGTAGCTGCTCCGGGAGTTGTGGTGGCTCATGTGGCGGCTCCTGTAGCCACACATGCTATCGGTGATGTCAAGGCTTCTCCGATTGCCAAGCGGATGGCGCGTGAACACGGTCTCGACCTTGGCACCATTCACGGAAGCGGTCCACAGGGCCGGATTGTACGTGATGACGTGTCTGCTGCGATGATCGGTCGTCCCGCCGGTGTGGTTGCTCCCCTCGCAACACCAGTAGCGCCTGTCGTGGCCGCACCATTACCGAGTGCCGCTGCTGGCTCGACCGTCGTTCCGCTCAGCAACATGCGTCGTACCATTACCCGTCGCTTGACCCAAAGCTGGCAGACGGCACCGCATTTTTATATCACCATGGAAGTCAACATGGATGCCGCTCTGACGCTCCGCAAACAAGTCAACGCGCCGTTGAGCAAAGAACAACAAATTTCGATCAATGACATGATCGTCAAGGCATGTGGGTTGGCCCTCATGGCGTACCCCAACCTCAATGCGTCATTCGTTGAAGAAGGCATCCAGCGTAACCCCAACGTCAATGTTTCAATTGCCGTCGCCCTCGAAAGTGGGTTGGTGGCTCCCGTCGTCACCAATGCCGACAGTCGCTCACTCAGTGCGGTATCACGTGAATCCAAACGGCTTATCGGCCTTGCCCGCGATGGCAAACTGGGCGCCGAAAATCTCCAAGGCGGCACCTTTACTGTCAGCAATCTTGGTATGTATGGAGTAACCGAATTCGACGCCATCATTACTCCTCCCCAATGTGCAATTTTGGCCGTCGGTGCCGTCCGGCGCATCCCTGTTTTCAAAGGGGAGAGTAACGACGTCGTTGCTGCCAATATCTGTTCAATCACTATTTCGGCCGACCATCGGATTACCGATGGTGCCGAAGGGGCAAAGTTTGTTGGCGAAATCAAACGCCTGCTCGAGAATCCGTTGAGTATGTTGATTTGATGGATTCCGCAAAACCCCGTTCATTCGTAATTGAATGAACGGGGTTTTATTTGCGGGTATGTACCTTCAGAGAATAAAAAAGCTAACTTTGTTCGTCAATATGGCGTACGATGTCGCTCATTGACAAAATCCCGGTAGGCCAAACGCGACCGTCGTTGCGCTCTTCGACCACGACCAAGCGATGGACATGGTTGCGATTGAGCAAACGTATGGCACGATCTAATTCCATGTCTGGCATACACGTGATGACACTTGTGGACATGATTGCGTTGACGGGACCATGCATCACGTGGTCATAGGCTGCACCATCTTGCCAGGCGCGCAATAAATCGGTCTGTGACAAAATCCCCGCCAAATGGCCTGGGCCTTCGGTTACCACCACGGCATGAATGCGATAACTACGAATAAGTGCGAGGGCCGCTGCAACGGGTGTTTCGCTTGGGCACGATATGACGCCGATATGCATGGCATCGCGAACACGTTGGGTAATGGGCATATTTGCTCCTAAAATCCAAGCGATAAACACATTGATTGCTTCTCGCTTATAATACTATACGCATACGAATAATAATACGATGTTTATTTGCAATCGAGGAGTTTATCTGCATGACTGACACGCCAAATCAGTTGCACGCTGCTAATGTTACGGTGGAATGGCTCAAAACCATAAAATATACCTTAGTGCCTTCTTCACGACCGACCACGATTCAAGACCTGTACGTAAAAGATTTGCGCACGCACCTCGACGGTCGTGGCGATGTAATTGAATTGTGGAGTCGTCCCTGGGTCGAACAAGAAGGCTTGGTTGTCCCCAATCACGTGTATCAAAGCGCTACCGATTACGGCGTAACCAAATGTTGGCATCTCCATAATATTCACACTGATCAATTTACCGTGACCCGTGGCAAACTCCAAGTCGTGCTCGTCGATATCCGCCCTTGGTCATCTACTTTTGGTCACGTCAATTCGGTGGTTTTGGGGACTGCACGCCCCAAACTCATCAAAATCCCACCAATGGTGATGCATGGCTGGAAGGCGTTGACCCAACCAGAAGTAATTGTGGTCAATTTGCAATCACATGTGTATGACGCGGCTGACGAATTCAAATTCCCGTGGGATTGTGTATTGGCTGACGCGTGGGAACCACTCAATGGCTAATGCAACTCGATTGCATTCACGAGGTGGGTGATACCATCCGGTCCGATCGCAACCACGTCATAGCGCCAATCACCATCCGCACACGATTGTGCTTCCAAAAAAAATTGTGCGGTGGCGACTAAGCGGGCAACTTTGCGCGGTCCAATTGATTCAATCGCACTGTCCCTTCCACTCTGGCGTTGACGTACTTCAACAAACACCCAGCTGGCGCCGTCACGCGCTACAATGTCGATTTCGCCAGTGCGGCATTGCCAATTGCGCGCGAAGATAATCAAGCCGCGACGTTCTAAAAACGTCGCGGCTGTTGATTCGGCGCTGTTGCCTTGTTGGCGTCGCGTCGACATTAGGGATAAATACCACGAGTGATATAGGCTTGTGCAGTGCGATCGACGGCTTGTAAATAAGCTGCGGTCCGCAATTGCATGCGTCGTTCTTTTGCCATGTTATTGACTGATTCGAAGGCACTCACCATGATACGCTCGAGTTGGGCGTTGACTTCACGCTCTGTCCAAAAGAACTCTTGCAAACCTTGTACCCACTCGAAATAACTGACGGTGACACCACCCGCATTGGCCAAAATATCGGGGATAACCAAGACGCCACGATCAAACAAAATCGCGTCGGCATCAGGCGTGGTCGGGCCATTGGCCGCTTCGACTACAATCCGAGCTTTGATGCGGTCGGCGTTGCGGATGGTAATTTGATTCTCGATGGCGGCTGGAATGAGGATATCGCACGGCAATTCGAGTAATTCTTCATTGGTGACGGCATCGCCACCTGCAGCACCGGCAACGGTGCCGGTTTTGACATAATGTGCTTGTAACGCGACCAAGTCAATCCCTTTGGGATTGTAAATGCCGCCACCACGGTCCACGACGCCTACGATTTTGGCACCCATTTCGCTCAATAAGCGGGCCGATGTACCGCCCACATTGCCATACCCTTGGATGACCACTTTCGAACCAGCAATACTGACATTGGCTTGTTCGCATGCTTCACGCAGAATATAGACCAACCCACGCGCCGTGGCTTCGTTGCGTCCATGTGACCCGCCAATGTTTATCGGTTTGCCCGTCACCACAGCGGGGATGGTATGACCACGATGCATTGAGTAGGTGTCCATAATCCACGCCATGATTTGGGAATTAGTGCCAATATCCGGTGCCGGGATATCAACATCAGGACCAATGAGGAAGCTGATTTCAGTGGCATACCGCCGTGTCAGTCGCTCTATTTCTCCTAGGGACAATAACGCTGGATCAACGACGACAGCACCTTTTGCACCACCATAGGGAATATTTACTACTGAGCATTTCCACGACATCAGCATCGCTAATGCGCGTACTTCGTCAATATCGGTGTCGGGATGATAGCGAATCCCACCTTTGGCTGGGCCACGGGTGGTGTTGTGTTGGACTCTATACCCTGCAAACATTTCGATGCGCCCATCATCCATTTTGACGGGGAAATTTACGGCAAATTCGCGGTGGGGTACCCGTAATAATTTACGGTAGCCTGGGTCGAGATTGAGAATGTCAGCGGCAATGTCGAATTGGCGCTGTGCGTTGTGATACGCATTTTCTTTATGCACGGTCATCCCTCTACTCCTCCTTGAGCAGTGATGCGAAACCTCCGCTAGTATACCACTCTTTAGCGTGTGAACCGTGTTTGAATTCGTTCGCGAATGCTCTGGACTTGTCCGAGCAGCGCAGTATCCAATGTCCCACTTTTGAAGGCAAAAATCAGCAACACAAAAACCGCACCAATGGTGACATAAAGTGACGGCATTTGCAGCCATCCCCGCACCAAATACCCTGCGCCAATAACAACAACTGCACCACCGCTCGCCATAAACAATGTGCGCCAAGGCAAAAAAAGCCCTGCGGCACGGATCGTTGGCCAAACTGCCACCATCAAGGCAACTTCTGTCGCAATGGTGACCGCAGCTGCTGCCAATGCGCCATAATGTGGAATCAATGCGACATTACATCCAATATTGACAATTGTGCCAATAGCAAATGCAAACGTGATTGTTTTTTGGCGTTGAATGGCAATTAATGCATACTGCAATACTCCCGTGGTATAGGACAACGGTAAATACCAAATAAGCACCCGCAAGGCTTGGGCAGCCCCGGGCAAATAGGCATTGCCACCGAGCACCCAAATCAGCTCATCGGCCATCAATGTGACGATTACCACCCCAAACCACGCCACCCATTGCAACATACCTATCGCGCGCGCAACCAAAGGTGCCAGCGATTCACGTTGATGCGCCGCGCGTTGGGCAAGCAATGGGAACAACGCACCCACCACATATGGCGGGATGATTTGTGTCATGGCGATGACTTTATAGGCAGCGTCGTACAATCCCAATACTACATCACCAGCTACTGAACGCAAAATCACCGCATCAAAACGGAAGAAAACCGTCAACAGTAAACTATTCAACAATAATGGGAACCCATTCAATAGTAATCTACGCATGAGGACTGCATCCCATTGCGGCCATGCGGTAAACAATAATCGTTGCTGTAGCCCCCATAGCAAACCCGCATTCATCATGGTAGTCGCTAATGCCACTGCTGCCATGCCAACGATGCGACTATCGCTATCGGGCAACCACCAGATTACGCCGATTCCGACAATGGTTCGTACAATGCTGGTTGCGACGACGACCAATGCAGGTATTTCCATCCGCTGTGCTGCTTGGAACGATGCACTTGCTGCCGCTGCCGCCCCTGCTGGCCACAAATGGATCAGCAAGAGCATGAGTGCGAGTTGTGTTCCCCAACTGAGCGGTGGCATCACATCTCGGAGTAGCCATAATCCGAGGAACGTAAGTGGCGTGACGACTGCAGCGATCAACCACCGCATGCTGACACTCACGCCAAATATCGTCGCGGCTTGGTGTGGGTTGATGGCTGCCTCGCGGACTGCCAAATCATTGAGTCCCCAATTGACAATAGTGACGAGGTACATGCTGGTTATCAGCGCGACAAAACTCCATGCACCACTTGCAGTCGGCCCGAGCGCCCGGAGGGTAATTGCGGCAAAACCTAAATCAAGTACTTTTCCAAACAGGTTTGCCAAAATAGGCAGACTACTATTTTTGATAAAACGGAGGGTATGACTCGCATGATCTTCGTGCCACCAGCGCCGCCACCAGTGCGGAATGATGAAAATAAGCGGTAAGCACACAACCGTGGCGATAATAAAAATAGTTGTGTTGCTCACGATTACTCCTCTGGTGCAATATGTGTGATACGCGACGGGTTGCCCATTTGAATGAACAAATCACCATCCAATTGTTCATGGAGCAACCATTCGTGGCCGATGCGTCGGTCCGCCATACTCAACCGTGCCGGTGGCTCCTGGATTTGCCCCGTACTATAAATAATCCCATTTGGGCGGATCATCCGCTGCAATTTCCAGGGTGGGGTAATACGCCAAGGATAAATCATCATACAAAAATCGACGTGGCACGGAGATGAATGAGTGATGGAATTCAGTTGTGTCGTCGTGCTCCCTTGAGCGATGTAGATTGCGCCATCGGGCCAAGAAAGCCACAACGTATTGGCTGAATCAACGACAAACGATACATTGTCACGTTGCCACCGTTGCCCTACATGCGCCAACGCACACGGTGTGATTGAAGTCGCACATACCTGTGCAGCGAGGTGGTGGGTACTCGGGAGCCAAATCAATTGATTCGTAACTCCTCGGGCCAGGACTGCTGCGAGGCCACCTTGCCAACTTGCTCCGGTCTGGGTCAATATCACGTCGTCAACGATGTTTTTTTGCCAAAATGGGGTGTAGTGTCCAATAAACTCGAGCAAGTGTGGCGCATCGTTACCCGTATCAATCAAAATACGTCGTCCCTTGTTGGTACGCACATAAATGGCATCGCCGGTTACCGCAGGCAGTGCGATTTGATTATCTACAGGTTCCAACCACCACGGGATTGCCAAGATGATGATTGCTGCGCATACCCCAATCAATAGCCAAAATCGGGCTGTCATGCATGTCCTCCAGTTTGTTTCACTTGAGGGAAGCATGACAGCCGTACATTACGCGCCTGTTACCAAAGGGGGATTAGCGTAACGCGATGATTTCGATTTCGACTTTGGCATCGCGGGGCAATCGGGCAACCTGCACCGTTGAGCGTGCTGGTGGGTTACTGGTAAAGTACTGACTGTAGACGGCATTCATGGCAGCGAAATCGCCCATGTCGGCCAAAAATACGGTTACTTTGACTACTTTTTCGAATGAACTACC
>CALQBW020000031.1 GCA_943328915.2 Singulisphaera sp. GP187
CAACGGCACGGCACATCTGATTGATCAAAGCATGCAACTCGTACAACAATTTGCCACGATGCTGACGACAGCGGGCATGGAGCTGGCTGCGCCGCCCACTACCAATCTGATTTGCTTCCGGCCACCGGCGGCCAGTGATGCCACGGTGACGGCGGTGCAACAACGTTTACACCACGCCGGTAGTGCGTTTTTTTCGGTACCGACGTGGCATGGCCAACGTTGGCTGCGCAGTGTCGTACTCAATCCATTTGTTGATACCGCGCGGTTGCAGGCAATTGTGACGCACCTCAGCGATATTGTGGCTGAGAGATTATGACTTCAACATTACATAATTCATCACTTTGTAAATTAATTTCGCGGTGATGAAATCGCTTGAATGCATACCCGGTATAGGTGCCAACTCGACACAGTCAAACGCCACCACATTTGCATGAGCACAGACCGTGCGCACAATGTCGAGGGTTTGTACCCAACTAAGCCCATGTGGTTCGGGCGTTCCTGTGGCGGGTATGATACTCGGGTCGAGCCCATCGACATCGATGGTCAAAAATACTTTTTTGCCCTTGATCCGACTAATGAGTTCGGGTAAATGACCGCCGGCATGCACGTCGTCGTTGAACCACACACGGGTGGTGTCGGGGGTGCTGCGGATATAATCCATTTCTTCGAGGCAGATCGAACGGATACCCAATTGCAAAATAGGTGCGCCCAAATCGGCGATGCGACGCGCGACGCTGGCGTGACTATACGGACTCCCTTCGTAGCTGTCGCGCAAATCACTATGCGCATCGATTTGCACCAGCACAAAATCTCCGTGAACGGCGTGGATGGCACGGGCAAAACCACTCGAAATACTATGTTCACCACCCAACCCGACTAACAATTTCCCGGCGCTGAGATGTTCGTGTGCACAGGCAGTAATGGCATCGACCATGGCAGCCGGCCCACGCGTGTTTGGCGCGAGTGCAGGTAAGGTATGGACGCCGTAGCGGTAGGCTGCTTCGCAATCGAATTCGCGGTCGTATAATTCTACTTGGCGCGATGCGTGTATGATGGCGCGGGGACCGCCTCTGGCTCCTTGTCCAAAACTAACCGTCGCTTCGTATGGAATGGGCAATACAACCACTTTGGCGGTATCATAATTGGCAAAATCACCTTCGAGTCCCAAGAAATTTTCGGGGGTGGAGTATTCGTAATGACTCATGTTGGCCTCGATTTTGTGCGGTTTGATCGATTGTACCATGTGGGTACGGTGACTGAAAGGATGTCCGTGCAATGCGAATTCTGACGCAAACAGACCAGATGCCGATTACCGATTTAACTCAATGGCAACCAGTTGCCGATGGCGCTCCCCATTGGCTCGATATTGCCGACCCACAGCGGGAAGCATTAACGACGCTCGGATTACACCCGTTGGTCATCGAAGATATCATGCATGGTGGTCAGCGCACCAAAGTTGAACAGTACGATGCGTATCTCTTTTTTGTCATTTATACCTTTGAACTTCAACCGGGAACGACGTTGCGCATGATGACCACACCACTCTATGTCTGTGTGAGCGCAAATGCGATTATTACGATTCATCATGGCACCGTGGCGTTGATTGACACCGCATGGCGACACTGGCAAGCGGCGCGTCAAACGGTGGGAGCGAATCAAGGAACACTTTTACATGGCGTGATCGATGCCGTGGTCGATAGCTACTTCCCATTAATTGATGAAATCGGTGACGGCGTCGAAGAGCTCGAAGCGCGCGTCCTTTCTGGTGCGTCGCCAGCCCAATTGCGCAATGTGTTGCAACTAAAACGCACGTTGCTTGAATTCCGTCGCCATGTCGCCCCGACTCGCGAAGCCGTCAATGCATTGTTGCGTGGTGATTTGTTGGCACTCGATATCGCCACAACTATGCAAATCCAAGATGTTTATGACCATGTGTTACGCATTATTGATGGCATTGATTTACACCGCGATCTGTTGGCGGCAGTCCTCGATGTTCACTTGTCGGTGCAATCCAATCGCCTCAATCAGGTTATGAAGGTGTTGACGATTGCCTCGATTATTTTGATGGCCAATTCATTGATTGCCGGTATTTATGGTATGAACTTCGAAGCGATGCCCGAACTCCAGTGGCGTTGGGGGTATCCAGTGACAATGGTGGGAATGGTGATACTGAGTGTGCTGTTGTTTTGGTTTTTCCGGCGCCGTGGATGGTTAAGTGCCGAAGAAATTTGATGCAGTGGTGCAGTGCAATGCTTATGTAGACAAATCGAAGACATGGGCATTGTCTACACGCATCAGTTGCGCGTCCCGCAAAAACAATGTGTCAAAATCTTCGATCCCGGTAGCGGTGAGTAATGTTTGTTGGTTTGGCACAACTATTGCTTCCAACAAATGGTTTCTACGTTGTAAATCGAGTTCGGATAACACATCGTCGAGTAATAACACGGGGCGTTCACCTGTACGTATGGTCATGAATTCGACTTCGGCGAGCTTGAGTGCCATGACCCCGCTCCGCTGTTGCCCGCGTGACCCAAATGTGCCTAAATCCATTGCACCGTCACGGACGTGAATGTCGTCACGGTGCGGCCCAATGCTTGTTTGCATGCGCGCGATATCGTCACTATGACTCGCATGGTAGGCATGCAATAGTTGCGTATATACTTCTTTTTCTTCAAATGATGAAATTTCAATATTAGGCATGTAATAAATTAAAAAACTTGTTGAATTGTCAGATATTTTTGTATAAATTGGTTGCGCAAACAGGATTAATTCATTGATGGCAGCGGCACGAGTGCAGGTAATATACGCACCACTTTGGGCGAGTTGTTCGTCCCAGAAGCTAAGTTCTGCACTTGCATTCCGCGGAGTGCGACCGCGTTCGCGCCATTGCCGAAGCAAGGCGTTTCGTTGGGTCATGACTTTGGTGTATTGATTGAGCATGCGCAGGTAATGGGCATCGAGTTGTGACAACATGGCATCGAGCCACCGCCGGCGTTCACTTGGTGCGCCGGTAAGCAGGTCGAGATCTGTCGGTGCAAAGAACACCACGCGTAAGAACCCCAGCAGATCACTTGCGCGTATTGGCTGTTGGTCGACCCGCAGAATTTTGGTGGCTGCACCTCCCGTGCTCCCAGGTATATTGGTGTCACCACGCTGTTGGATGATGACGTCGAGGCGAGTTGGTCCATGGTGGCGGGCAATCATACCGGTGACTCGGGCGGTTGCGGGAGTTTCTGGTGTGTGATCGGCCAGCCAAAAAATCAACTCGCGGTCACTATGAGTGCGTGGCGATCGCGATAACGCGAGCAGGGCTACTGCTTCGAGGATTGATGTTTTGCCGGCTGCATTCGGCCCATAAAACAAGGTTGCCCCGGCGCGAAGCGTTAAATCGAGCCGGGCATAATTGCGAAAATTGCGCAGATTGAGGGTGGTAATCTGCATAATTACCCTTTTGGAACCGGTAAATATTCTGCGACGATGCGATTGATGAGGTGATCATTGCTATTGATTTGCAACCCGAGCGCATCGTGTTCCTCACGTTGAACGGTCAACCAATGACGCCATTCGTCGTGGAGTCGTTCGGGGATGTCATTTTTGAATGATTTCCGTAAGGCTACCCGTAACCCTGCCAAATCCATGTCGTACCATGTGCGTAATGCTGAACTCACCGGCACCCCGAGGGGGGCGAAATTACGCACTAATGTAGCGAGTCCCTGTTGGTTGAGGGTGATGCGTTGGGCTACGGTTGTCATTGTTGCGCGCGCAAGTCGGTCTAACTCGGAGTTTTCGCAAAGCGTAATAGGAATCGGTAACTCATTAATCATATTCGTTGCGACTAGCGCGTTGCGAGCACTGGCGCGTTGCATCCAACGTTGCATGGGGGTGCTATTGAGGATGCCAATCAGCCAGGCTGCATCACTAGGCAACCATGGATTAGCGTTGACATGTCCGGGAGTAACCACCGTGAAATGTACTTGGGTCCGCACTGCTTGCCACGTACACATTGGTTGTTGGGGATGCGGGATGATTGCATCACTGGGCAATTCCCACCAGTGGTTTGGCGTAAATGGGCGTTCTGCGATGGGGATTGCCAGATGGCGTGATAATGCCGGATAGTGTTCGGCGATACTTTGCCATGCATCGTTGCCTTTGGCATTTGTCTGGCAATGCTGAATTGTCCATCCTGCCGGGAGGCATAATAAAAATTTTCGACTCGGAACCATCCCGTAGCGCTGGATGTCATCGACACTGCTATAGCGCCGTATGAATGGCGCGAGTTGGGTATCCAACAACACTAACCGGTCACGCTGGGCTTTTTCAAGCACAAAAACTGAGCGGGGACCTGGATTGGCACCAGCTATCGTGTGGCTGCCTACGACAGCGTGGAGTGGCTGGCATCCTACAGGGAATGCAATAGTCATTCGGCATCACGGCGACTAAGCGGCAATTGCCGCAAGGCTGCAATTGAACCACAACCACTACAAAACATTGCGACACGAAGCTCTTGAATGAACCCATTGAGTTCTTCACAAACGGCTTCAAATCCTTGCGTGCTTACCGCGGCAATCAACGCTGGTTTGGCAGTTGCCGCAACATCTGCGCCGAGCGCGATTGCTTTGGCGACATCGACACCGCTACGTATGCCACCGCTCCCGATAATAGGTGTGGTGGGTAATGCACGGCGCACTTGTTGTATTGCTTGGCTGGTGGGGATTCCCCAATCAGCAAAATTTGCTGCCACTTGCGCTTGTCGACTCTGTTGCTGATGCCGGAAGCGTTCGACTTCTGACCAACTCGTCCCACCCGCTCCCGCAACATCAATCGCGGTCACGCCTGCGTCGAAGAGGCGACGTGCCGTGGCAGGGCCGATGCCATTGCCGACTTCTTTGATAATCACGGGCACGCTCAGCGCCCGACAAATCGCGGCTATTTTTGGTAATAAATCGGCAAAATTAATGTTGCCCTCGGGTTGTACCGCTTCTTGGAGAGCGTTTAGATGCAAAATAAGTGCATCGGCTTCGATCATGTCAACTGCCCTTTGGCATTCGCTGACGCCGTAGCCATAATTGAGTTGAACCGCACCGAGATTGGCCATTAACAAAATATCGGGGGCTACGCGGCGTACTTGGTAGCTCATTTCAAGATCTGGATTGCCAATTGCCGCGCGCTGTGATCCCACGCCCATACCCAACCCCAAGGCTTGTGCAGCTTGGGCGAGCACGATATTGATGGCAGTGACGTCGTGGGCACCGCCAGTCATTGAGCTAATCAACAGTGGCGCAGCCAACGGTTTCCCCAAAAAAGTTGTGTGCAGGTCAATGGTGGCCATATCAAGCTCAGGCAATGCCTCATGGGGCATCCGCCATTGCGCAAAATCAGTACTTATGCCCTTGGCCGCGACATTTTCGTCAAGCACAATCCTTACATGGTCGAGCTTGCGGCTATGCGTTTGTGCGTGTTCGTCCATGAATGTCATTTCTCCGCCCCAAAATCATCACTGATGACGATAGAGCCTATTGGCTACTCCGTATATTATACCCGTGATACGAGCCAAAGTGTGAGGTGGCCAAAAAATATCTAATTTGGGCATTTAAAATCTGCGGTACGTATTTGATGAAGTTGATGGCGTTGAGAAGGAGCCATTTAACGTTATAATTGATGTATGTATTCGTTGGTCTAGCAAAAGGGTATTCTCGTGTCACAAAAACAAAAACAAACGCCACAGACGCCAAAAAGCAATTTGCCGGCAGTGTTGGCGGCGGTAGTAGTGGTCGGGATTTTGATTATTTCGGTTTTGTCCCTTAATAGCGGTCCAGTTATGCCGAAACCTGCCGATCAAATGGCAGTTACTTCTGAGGTCACAATGGCCACGGCGACCGCCGAAGCAGTGGCGCCAGTCGCAACAGTTGCCCCGGCACCAGCCCCGGCAGCGGGCAAGCAATACCCTGTTGCCCCGCCGATGAACATCGACGTCAAAAAAACCTACACGGCAACCATCAAAACGCCCCGGGGCGATATCGTGATTAAATTGCGGCCAGACTTGGCTCCTGAAACAGTCAATAGTTTCGTCTTTCTAGCACGTGATGGCTATTACGATGGGTTGACCTGGCACCGCGTTCTTGCTGATTTCATGGCACAAGGTGGCGACCCGACCGGTACCGGCATGGGTGGTCCAGGGTATACCGTCAAAGGTGAATTCTCTGCAAGCGTGTCGTTTGATAAGCCCGGCTACGTCGCGATGGCTCGTCCCGGCAATGATGTCAATGGAAATGGTTCACAGTTTTTTATTACGACAGCACCAGCGACGTACTTGGACAACCAATACACGATTTTTGGTGAAATTACTGCTGGCCAAGACATCGTCAAAGGGATTCCGTTACGTGATCCGCAGTCTGCAACAACCCCGGGTGAAGCCATGGAGTCGATTACCATCAGCGAGCAATAGGCATGCGTAATCGCCCCCCATCTTCCGAACTACCATCGATGCGTTGGGTGTTGCTGGCAATTATTGTTGTCATCATCGTAGGGAGTGGTGTGGCTTGGCTCGTGCAAGGTCGCATAGGTTTGGTCAATCAGGACGGCGTGGTCCCGGCCACTGCCGTCACACTCGTCCGTACGGAGTCGGTGGGGACAATTCTCCCCACCGTTCCCATCGGTACGCCGCTCCCTACTGCGCTACCGACCCCGGTACGACGATTTTTGAGCATGGATGAGCTCGTCTATGCTGCCGACTTTGATAGTCAGACTATTCAACAATACGTGGCGGCGGCGGGTGGCGATTTGGCAAAAACTTCTCTCTATGTCGGTGGCAGACGGTATGCATTTGGCGAAGCCCTTATCGGACAAACGCTCTACTACAGTGTGAGCCCCAAAATCATCCTGGCATTAATCGAATACCAAGTGGATTTGGTTACGCAACCCAATCAGCCGACTGAACGCTATACATGGGCGGTGGGCTATAGCGGTGACTCAGGGAAGTATGCAGGGTTTGGTGCACAATTGCGCTGGGCAGCCCGTGAAATATTTTATGCGCGCCGTGATTTACCAACGCGTCCTGGATTGCATTTTGCCGATGGAGATGCCGAAGCACCGGCATATTTGAGTAGCGCCCAATATGTGTTGGCACGGCTGTTGGCGCCTACAATTCGGGCCGATCGCCTCGATGTGGCCTTGTGGCAGTTTAATGAAACCTATGAACGTTTGTTTGGTGCATTATCTGTCCAGATCCCCGGGGGATCAACTCCTTCAGTGATATTGCATTATCCGCTCAAAGAATCGTTTCCTGTGACATCGTTTTTTGATCATGGCGGTCCGTTTTTGATGCGTAATATGCCGGCGGGAATCGTGACCTATTGGGGTCATAACGAAACCGATATGGCCTTTGCCTACAATGGTCACGATGGCTGGGATTATGCAGCAGCTCCGCCTGACCCCGCTTTGGCAGCCGCCGCAGGTACGGTGATTTTTGCGGGAATCGCCGATGACAACTGCGAAACGCGGGCGGTGATTATTGATCATGGTCATGATTTACGTACGCTTTATTGGCATTTATCACAAATTAATGTCGATGTCGGTCAAACAATTGCCCAAGGCGAACAAATTGGTGTGGTTGGTGAAACGGGGTGTGCCAAAGGTCCCCATTTGCACTTTGGGGTCCAATATCGTGGTGTTGACATTGACCCTTATGGCTGGTGTAGTAATTCTCCCGATCCATGGGCTGCGCATCCCGCCGGCATCAAAAGTATTTGGCTGTGGGCCGATCGTCCTTCACCATGTGCACCACCACCACCAGGCAGTGTCTTGGTCGATAGTAGTGATTCACAGCATTTTAATGTCGTTGGAACAGTGCTCAAATCCGTTGCTGCGGGGGTCGGGAATTCCTCTTTGTATACCGCCGCCCAGCGGGGCGCTGATCGGATGCGGCCGTGGCGCGCGCGTCCTTTTGTGACATTTGCAAAGAGCCATTGGCATGCGGTCATCCCCAATCCTGGGGTGTATCGAGTATTGGTCTATATTCCCTATGCGTTGAGTGGTTTAATTGACAGCGACGGTGTGTTTTATCAAATCATTCACGATAAAGGTACTAGTGAAGTCGCCGTCGATATGCAATCGGTTGCGAACGAATGGGTTGATTTGGGTACGTATCAATTTGATGGCGGTGGCGATGTTATTTTGCCCATGCGTGATGCCAATGGTGACCGTGGGGTGTGGGCAGATGCGGTCATATGGCAACCAGTGACTGGAGCAAAGCCATGAACCCCGTAGAATTCTTCCCTACCCATGTTCCCGACTCCTACGAAGCATTGCGGGTCGTGGCATCGCGCTGGTGTGATGCGCATGGCGATAGTGCCATCCTTGATGCAGCAGCCCCTGCGTTGGCCATATTAGTAAATCTTTCAGACGCTGAAGTGCGTCGCTACCTCTTGATTGCCTATGGTGAAGCCTGCGCCGAGCAACGTAATGCTGAACGTGAAGGCGAATTGCTCCGGCGTATGGCCGAATTACGCGGCCTCCATCGTATTATTGCGGCGGCAAATTCGACCCTCGATCTCGATACGTCGATGCGCCAAGTGGTTGAAACGGTGGTTGATGTGGGGAGCGTTGATGCCTGTGCCATCTATCTCTACGATCGTGATGCGGATGAATTGGTATTGCGGGCTGTTGCAGGGTTTGATACAAGCGTCATTGGCCAAATTCGTATGAGTCTCGGTGAAGGAGTGGTGGGCGGTGCCGCCCAGCAAGGAATCCCCTTGATGATCCCTGATATGCAACAAGATCCCCGTGGCATTCTGCCCCTTGCCCCGATCGCATCGCATATGCGTGGCATGTTGGCGGTGCCAATTGTCTTGTTTAGTGATGGTCGATTTCACCTTGGCACTCCTAAACTCCAAGGTGTGGTCACCGTCCAAACCGCGCAACCGCGTCATTTCAACGAAAGTGAAGTGAATTTTGTCGAAACAGTTGCAGGTGAACTTGCGTTTTTTATTACCAATGCCCAAATATATCAGCAAACCGATAGCCAACTGCATCGAAAAATCCGAGAATTAACCTCGCTCCAACAAGTATCGAAACGAGTTGCCGAGCAATTGCGCATTGATGATTTATTGCAGCTGATTGCCGATAAAGCGGTTGAATTGAACCACGTGAGCCGTGCGGATATTTTTCGCTTGGAAGCAGATGGGAGTCTGCGGTTGGCTGCCACGCATGGTGCCCCCAAAGACCCAGCGCTCGTCCCTGCTTCGATTCGCGCGGCAGTGCGCGATGGCCGCCCATTGGCGGTACTCAATGCATTCAAAGATTCCCGCTTCCCTGAATTAGCGGAAACCGCCGCCAATGATGGATTTTATTCGCTCTACTGCACACCGTTGCGAGTGCGAGGCGAACGCCCACTCGGGGCGATTAGTCTCTATACGAACCAAGAACATTATTTTGATTTTGAACAAGTACGTCTGCTGGCTGCATTTGCAGATGCGGCTGCAATTGCAATTGAAAATGCCCGTTTGTTTGATGAAAGTCAACGTGCCTTGGCAGTCAAATCGGTGATGCTCCAGGAAATGCATCACCGCGTACGTAACAATATGCAAACAATCTCTGCACTGCTTACCATGCAATTACGCCGCTTGCCAGATGAATCTGCTGCCGCAGGTGCATTGCGCGATAGCGTGGCGCGTATTCAAGCAATTGCCGCTGTTCATAATTTGCTTTGCCGCGACGACATAGGTATCACGACTGTTGATGCAATTGTGCGCCAAATTGTAGATCATGCCGTGGTCAGTATGACTGACCCACAATATACGGTGGATTTTGGCATTCATGGTGACGTATTGCCAGTTGGATCTCGCCAAGCAACGGTGTTGGCCATTGTACTAAATGAATTAATTATGAATGCCTTGTCTCATGGATTGGCCCATGTCGGCGGTCATGTCGAGATTCACCTGCGCCAACATAATGATGCATGTACGATTGTGATTCGAGACGACGGACCAACACGGAGTAGTCATTTAACGCCATACGCCGGCAGCGGGATGGGCCAACAAATGGTGCGTACCTTGGTGCAAAGTGATTTACATGGTGAATTTGATTTTGCAATTGTCGCTGGCTGGGCCGAATCCCGTGTATCATATCGTACCAACGCCGAAGATGAAGAAGAGGAGCCTACGCTATGAGTCGTTTAGCCAGATTGCGTGCGTATATGGCCGCACAACACATCGATGTCGCCGTGTTTGTCCCGGGCAGTAACTTACGTTATTTGAGTGGAATCAGTTTTTCGACCAAACTTCGTTTGGCTTGTTTAATTGTGCCCGTAAACGGCACACCTGCCATTGTGTTGCCCACCATGGAAGCACCCCGTGCCCAATCACAAGTCCAATTTTCGTTAAACGTATATGGATGGGATGATGATGTTGGTCCGGCACACGCCGTCGCAACTGCCATGGCCACTCTTGGAATAAGTGGTGGCACCATTGCAGTCGAACATGTGGTGATGCGCGTGTTTGAATTGCGCGCCATCGAAGCCGCCCTCCCTGCCGCCACCATTGTCAATGCCGACCCCCTGATTGCCCAACTGCGTATGCACAAATCTGCCGACGAACTCGCCGCAATGCAACGCGCAATTACCGTGGCCGAAACCACTCTTGCCCAGACGATCGCAGCTATTCGCCCAGGGATGAATGAATTGCAAGTCGCTGAGTTATGGGAAAAAGCCATCCGCGCCGCTGGTAGCGTCCCTTCCTTTGATCTGGCTGTGGGCGCAGGTCCCAATGGTGCTAGTCCGCACCATACCAACGGAACGCGCCCCCTCCAATCAGGAGATTTGGTGGTAATAGATGGCGGTGCTGTGGTCGATGGGTATGTGTCGGATATCACTCGTACGATTGCCATAGGCACGCCATCGGCCCGTGCCACGTTGGTCTACGAAACGGTGCGTGCTGCTAATGCCGCTGGGCGCGCCGCCGCCGCACTGCCAGGGGCAACCGGGGATAGTGTCGATCGTGCGGCACGGGCAATTATTGTGACTGCAGGGTTCGGTGATGCCTTTATTCACCGCACTGGGCACGGCTTGGGGATTGACATCCACGAACCGCCATTTATGGTGGGTGGTGATATGAATGTCATCAACACCGGGATGACCTTCACCGTGGAGCCAGGGATATATTTGCCTGGCGAATTCGGGGTACGTATCGAAGATATGCTGGTGCGTACTGCGGATGGAGCCACAACCATGACGTCATTCCCCCGTGAATTGCAGATAATTTTGGGGGATCTATGAGCGATGACGTCTTACTACTCAGTCTCGAAGCAGTCATTGAAGCGGTGTTATTTGTCGCAGGTGACCCTGTCCCCGTTACGCAACTCGCCGAATGGCTCGATGTGCCTCAACAGGCGGTACAAGACGCGTTACCACGCCTCGCACAACAATTGCAAGGGCGTGGGATAAGCCTTTTGTTCCATGAGCAACGAGTTCAACTCATATCGGTGGTTGTTGCGGCGCCGGTGATGCGTCGAATGCTCGGGCAGAGTGGTACGACCAAATTGACCAATGCGGCATCTGAAGTGTTGACCATTATCGCCTATCGTCAGCCGATTACCCGTGCCCAAATCGAAGCTATCCGAGGTGTCGATTGTAGTACATTGGTTCGTCAGCTTCAAGTACGAGAATTAGTAGTTGAAGTTGGTCGGATGGATACCGTAGGTAGACCAGTGTTGTTTGGCACCACTGAGCAATTTCTACGCCAATTTGGGTTGACGTCTCTCGCCGGTCTGCCAATACTCCAAATCCCTACTGTCGAAATCATGCCGACGCCATAGATTCGTTCCAAGGCTAAAAATTGTGCAAGTCCGTCGCGGACGTTGTATCGTTGGGGTTGAGTGGCTTGGTCACATGTCCAATTGGAATTTCCGACGTTTCGACTTCTACGGCTACGGGAGTCGTAGTGCCATCATTCCCACCCAATATCGCAGCTGGTGTGCCCGGCATGGGGCTGATTACACTCGGGAGCGGTTTTTTCTCACGACGCCACAACAGGGCAACCATCACCAAGATAATTCCTATGCCCAATATGGTTGCATATGCAGTAGTAATCCACCGGACGTAATCGCCAAATATTGGATCTTCAAAAATAGTCAAAAATGGCAAAATAAATCCAGCTTGTTGTGGTGTATTTTGGATGACCAAGGCATGTAAATCGATTGTTATAAGCGATTTATTGAGAAACGCAATCGGTAAGCCTAATAACCCACTTATACTTAACAACCCACCCACCCAGCCAAATAATTCACGAAGTGACCGTACGGCCAATGCGATGATTAGCACTAACAAAATAGCTGGCCCCGTCAAACTTTGTGTGGCTGCAACTTCAAGAGTGGTAATGGTTGATGTGAATTCTGCTATTGATGCAATGGTGGTTGGATTCTTGGGGTTGTCCAAGAGTGGTTTACCACTTATTCCATCTCGCAGTTGCGTCGCAATAGAGCCGGTCAGTTCGTTTCGTGTGGTTTGTTCTCGCGGATTACAAAGTGTTTCACCTATTGGTCGTTTGGCTTTCAGTGCAATCGAAATTGTTGATTCTTGTGCAACAGTACACTCTGCTGCCGCACTCATGATACTCCCTATCATTTGCTTGAGATCCTCACCCATGATTTTTTGTCGGGCTGCGGTTGAATAATCCCCATTTAATTGCATAAACACCTTTGGCAGTGTTGCAATTGCCATGGTTTGCACCATTGGATCTGGAAATAACGAGGTAATCAATTGCTTGCTATCAGGGTCTTCAGGTTTTTGGAGGGCATTTACTACCAAATACGGCAACGCTTCGTTAAATTGACGTTGCAGATTTTGTGGGCTCAGTTTGGCAACAAAACTCGGCGAACGTAACACCGTTTGCGAAAAACCATTAAATAAAAGCGCAAATACCAATAACGGTACCATGACAATTGCCAGCAAAACTGCACCAAAAACACCACAGGAACGCATATTTTTTCCTTTCATTTAATAAATTAGAGTATATCATCGTAACAACAAATGACGGATGTTCACTCCATTACGGACTTGTTACGTTTGTATTCCACATCCAAATCACCAGCAGCGTGTTGCGTATTGTCTGAATATTTGCTAACTGTTGGGTTATTCAAGCATGGACATTCGCCCTGAAATAAAAAGCCATCAAATGCATATTTTTGAAATAGATTCGCATAATCATGAAATCGTTGTCTATTTTTTCATAATAGCACTGAATATACGTAATTTATAAATAGTTAAGTTGCATGCAGATGAAACAGAAATAATCATTGACTAATCATAAATCACAATATATTTTTGCATTTGCGCAACCATTTGGCGTGGAATTAAGGATTACATCTTTGAGAATGAGCGAATTGGAGTTGAGTAAACAGCGTAATGGTATTTATTGATAAGAAATGGCAGGAGAGCATGGTGTGATTCGCGACTTATGTCACGAGTTGGAGTGTGTTTCGTTGGTTTCAAATAAGTTGTTATTGTTGCTGATAGAAGGTGGATTAATAGAATCTTCAGAGGGTTGATTTGACCCTGTTGCTTGCTGGATAAATTGTATCCTGATAAAATAAAGTTGTGTCCATAACTTCCTCATCATGGGATAATGTAATGGCATTAGGGTAACCGAAAATCCTTGGAGAAGAAAGGAAATGGTGTGACTGATTCATTTGCCAAAATTTGTATTGCGGTGGCGCTATTATGTGCTGCTGCCTGTGGTGCCTTTACGGCATGGCGCATGTCCGTTATTGATGACAGCATGGGGGATGCCCTCAATGATGCGACGCATGCCTTGATTACTGATTCGAGCGCCCGGATTCGGGCTGCAAATGACGTAAACGACCATTTGCGGGCCTATGCCGACTATGTAGCAGCAAGTAATGCCCGCGACATTTCATTGATTCAGTCCGATGAAAGTACCGATGATGCCACCAAGACATTGTATGTGCAGCAAAGTGAAGTCGATGCCATTCCCGTTGCAATCACAAAAAACTACTTCCCACAGCGGTTTGTGAAAAAAAGCGGTGAATTTAATCGTACGGCGGATTATCGCTCCACGTATGCGAAATATGTTGGTAAACGGAATGTCGATGCAAGTGCGATTTATGCAGATTCGCAAGCAAGCCGCAACAAAACCGATCGCCTCGTGATGATTCTTTTGCTCTATGCAATTATGATTCTTGTCATATCGTGTAGCGAATTGATTGAATCCCCTCAGGTGAATTTTGGGTTAGGAGTGGTTGGTATTTTGGCTTCGGTAGTTGGTGTTGTATTGACCGTAATGATTGAAGCAGGGAAATTGATATGATGCAACGAATTATTGATCGAGTCAATCAACTCGACCCATGGATTGGTGTGTCGATTGCCATCATGACGATTTATGCGGCAATTATTGGGATGCTCCAAGTCCAAGCAGGTAACCTTAATACCGAATATCGTGCAAACACCCAACGCTATGCCATCGAGGCAATGCGAATTCGTAGTGTGGGCGAAACGCAAGCGGGGTTTGATACCGGGGCAGTAACCCGCATGGTTGAGTTTATTGCGCAACAACGTGACTTGGCTGAATCCCGTGATGATGCGTCGATTGTCACAAAAATGGACGTGATGCGTGATGCCCTAAACAAAGTATCACCAATCTTAAAAACACCCTATGACACACTTGGTGATGATGCCATTGCTCATTACGAAGTCGAATTATATCTGCGTGATGCAGTCCGTGCCGAACAGTATCGCGCAGCCTATGCGCCCATGGATGCAGGCTGGGATAGCAAAGCAAACACCTATGTGGTGCATTTGACCCTGCTTGCACTGGTATTGGCATTACTTGGTTTGGGCGTCGTCATGCACAATATCCCACGGGCGATGGTGTTGACGATGTCGGTGATTATCACGATTATTACCACTGGGTGGGTGATTACCACCTATATTGAACCGGTCCCTACGATTAATCCGGCCGCCATCGAAGCGTATACCAATGCGTTTAGTGTGGCATACGAAGGCAAAACCGATGCGGCATTGACTGGTTATGCCGATGCAATTGCCAAGAAACCCGACTACGCGGATGCGTACTATGAGCAAGCCTGGTTGTTGTATGATACTCAAAAATACCCCGAAGCATTAAAAAGCTTGGCCAATGCACGTAAATACGGCTATGAAGAGTCGAGCATTGACTACATTGAAGGCTATATCATGATGCTTCAAGGAGACTTCGCCGCCGCAGAAACTGCCACTAATGGTTGGTTGTCCCGCGAACCGCATAGCATTGCCGGGTTGGGTCAACAAGTTGCGGTTCAATTTGCACGTGACAATGGTTCGGCGGCTACTACAACGCAAGCCACCTTGTTGAACGAGATGCGTACCCAAGTGGCCGCTCTTCGTGCCAAAGGCGATGAACCAGATGACCAACTCTGGGTCACAATGAACGAATCAGCAGATATTGTTGGTGAAGTCATGTTGGCGGGGCAACAAGATGAGACAAGTAGCTTCGCCGCACTGAAAATCTCCCCTGCGACAATTGCCCTCGCTGCTAGTGCGGTGAAAGAGCTTCGGTCAACGGCCGTCACGTTGGAATACAATATAAAACCATCAAGCGCCAAAGCCACTGATATCAAACTTGGTGTTACTGATGATCAAGATGCATTTATGCAGCAAGATTCTTTCGGTGCTAGTGATTTGGCAGTCGCACCGTTGGTATTCCAACTTAATGCCCAACAAATTGCTCCCGGTGCGGATGTATTGGTGCGTTTCTATGTTGATGGCAGTGAAGATGCGTCTTTGCGTTATGTGAGTGAATGGTCTGGTAGTCAAGATGGCGAGAATACCGTGTTTGTACAAATCGACCTTGGGCCGTCGTATGTGTTACCCGCCGGTGATTATGCGGCAGAACTCTATATTGACGGAGCTATTCAAGGCGATCTTATCCCATTTACCGTAACCGAATAATTTGCCAGGTTGAGGCATTTGTTTGTTTGTTGGACTTTTCCTCGGTGTACCGCATTTCGATGCGGTGCACTGAGTTTTTTGGCATATGGCAAATGGTCGATTCTAACAGCAAATGTTTACCCCCGCGATAATGGGAAACTTCGTTGGTGAGATACGAATAGTTGCAATTTACTTGAAGAAATGTAAGAAAATTGTATTGATTAAATTTTACAATGCTATAAATTATATTTATCAGGTCTAATGTTAACTATTTCAGGTAAAATTTCTATAAAAAAATATCTGCAAAAATTTCTGCATCTGTAATTTCACTTCTCTACTCAGCATAAATATGTCAACGAGCAAAACAGGTATCGTCACAAATGAAGGATTTTATTTTCTAAAAGCGAATTTATTTAATTATGCAAAATAAAATTTTATAAATTACTCAAAAAATATATAAAAATTAATTACTATGTTATACTCTATTGATTTAAGTAGGAGGTCGTAATGTCAGCAGTACTATTAAACCCGTCTGGCATGAAATATCGTTTAATGGTTGTTGAAAATGAAATAAATTTTCGCAATCAAATCACTGATTTTTTTACGCAACGTCAGTATGATGTCACTGTTACTGCAGATATAGAAAATGCATTGCGGCTAAATATGTTGACCAAATTTGACTGTGTGGTAATAGGGATGACTGCACCGCGGATAAACAGTGTAAATTTTATTCAACAAATACGGCAACGGTCGAGTGTACCCGTAGTGATTATTTCTGCACGACGTGACGAATATGAAAAGATTCATGCATTGCAAATGGGTGCAGATGGTTATTTGTTCAAGCCTACGAATTTACTTCAGCTTGACGCCCGAATTGTGGCTATTCTGCGACGTATCGGGATGACACGGCTTTCGATGCGCACGCCGTATTTGCAGCTCGATGCGAGTACTAGGAGTGTAGTGGTCAATGGTCAGACAATTGAAGTAACGCCAATGGAATTTGGTATTATTACGACGGTGATGACCTCACCAGGTCGAGTATTTAGTCGCAAAGAATTAACGGCATTGATGTTTGGCGAACAATTTAGTATTGGTAGGGCTATCGATGTACACATTAGCAATATCCGCAACAAAATCGAGCGGAATCCCAATAAACCTATTTATATTGTGACGGTATATGGCAAAGGGTATATGTATCAAGATCCTACGGAGCTCAGTGAGTAATATTTGGTGAGTTCACTCGCAATAGGTGAATTAATCCAGGTTCGTGAAAGTAATTGCGAAAAAATTAAATTACAAGATACGTTGTCCGAATAAGCTGGCCGTTAAATCGACTGCTAAGCGAGCGGTATGGTTGAATTGATCAAGGATTGGGTTGACTTCAACGAGGTCGAGTGATTGGACCCGTCCGTCATCGCACAATGTTTCCATAATCAAATGTGCTTCGCGGATACTAAGCCCACCACTGACCGGGGTGCCTACACCAGGAGCAATGCTCGGGTCGAGGGCATCCATGTCAAAACTCACATGGATTGCGCTGGCATTTTGCAGATGATTAAGGCCTTTGCTGAGCATTATGGCCATCCCATGCTCATCGATGTCGCGCATGGTGATGACCATAATTCCACTGGCGCGGAGCGCAATTCGTTCGGCAGGATCAAGATCGCGGATGGCAATCATAACTATTTGCTGAGCCTGTATAAATGACGCACCGATTTTGAGTGGTGGTGGACACAACCCCATAGCACTGCTCACGACCATACCGTGTACATTCCCCGATGGGCTCGTGTGTGGGGTGTTGAAGTCAGCATGGGCATCTACCCAAATAATTCCAAGTTGTTTGGTTCCGGAATGTGCCCCGGCCATTGTCCCGATGGCGCAGCTATGGTCCCCACCGAGGAATAGTGCAATTTCATTGTTTTTAAGCGCAAATTGCATTGCCGCAAAACTCGCTTCTGCAACGTGTGCAACCGCAGCACTATTATGCGCATTGGGGATGTCAGTAGGCGTATCGAGCTGGTGTTGATCGGGGACAAGAATGTTGCCGTGGTCGCTCACTTGCCAACCAAGTGCGGTAAGGCGTTCGAGTAAACCGGCATAGCGGATGGCACTTGGACCCATATCTACGCCGCGCCGCCGTTGCCCTAAATCCATCGGTATTCCATGGATGCGAATTGGCTTGCGTTCCATCTGTTTTTCCTTCATCTCGATTGCCATCAGTTTGTTTGTACGGGAGTACTTGGAAGGAGATGGTTGCTACTTCGTGTGCGAAGGTGAAAGGTGAAGTAATGGCAATTGCGCAAAAATTCCACGTGGTGGAACACCAACACGGGGGTCCACCGATTGGGATTATTTGATGGTCACCATAACGGTGAGGATGGTATTGGTGGGGCTAGTGACGGTGATTACGGCTTTACCTGCAGCAAGGGCAGTAAAACCTGGATTTGTTTCGTAGGTGTCTTTGGTTCCGCCTTGTTCTACGTGGACTAATTCGGGAGTAACAGTGGCAACCTGCCAACCTTTGGAGTCGCCGGTGAAAATATAGGTTTCGCCGATATTCATGGTAATCGGGACTTCCCCATCAAAAGATTCGCCCTTTATATTGGCCATGTGAGGTGGCAATAGTTGGCTAGCGGGGGCATTAGCAGTAACTTGAGTACCGGTTCCAGCGCCAGTGCTCGCGGATTTCGCCGAGGCGCCACATCCAACCAATAACCCAAAGCACAAAACGAATAAGAGGTTTTTCATGGACCATCCTTTCATTAAATACTTTTGTATTATAAGTGATTTTGTTTCAATAATTAGTAAACGGCGATTTGACTGAGAAATAGAGGGGAAAATCACGGTATTGATAATATTTCTTGTTGGAATGAAGGAATATTGATAGATGACAAGAGCTGATTTTTGCAGCAGCCTAAAGATCTGGTAGCAACAAAAAGTGGCTCATTCAAAATAAACATATAAAAACAAGCATAAATACGTTTACTTTGCAAATATAATCATAATTATGCCTAAGTATAAAAAAACTCTAGGCGTATTGAAGCAAAATAAAAGTCTAAAATAGTATTTTGGAGTGAAGTAATAACAGTGAACAAAAAATACGTGCAATTTTGTGGTTGCACGTATGGTATAAATTGGGTATGATAGAGATATTAACAAATGACCAAATCCCTGCAACGCCCAAGTGGTAGGGCTTTTTTAACCCCTTTAGCCTAAGTTGACCTCCTAGGAGGATGTTGTGAATATCGCCAAAACATGGAATAGCGTGCTTGGAGCGCTTGAGATTCAGCTTCCGCGCGTTGAATATAATACATGGCTGCGCCGCACCGAGTTGGTGCACCTCGATAATACCATTGCGGTAGTGAGTACTACGACTCCGATGTTGCGCGAAGTGGTTGATACGCGCTACACCACGATAATACGTGAGCAATTGCGAGATATCATCGGGTATTCTGTCAAGGTGCGGGTCATCGTAGGAGCCTATGTCCTTGACGCAGCAACGTTGGTCAGCCCGCTCGCCAGTGCTACAGGGGCAACGAAGAATGATTCTGGAATTACCAGTGAAATTCCCGCATTGAGCGATGAAGTGTTGGCTGATTTAAATATCCAAACGGATGTTGACATCTCCCAAGAACCACACAGGTCAGACCCATCTATGCCGATGGGGTCAGCTGGAGTTCCTTCGGGCCAAAAAAACAGCAACAATGGTGCAGTGGCGCCATTGACATCCCCGGTTATCCCAAACACGTTCGGCAGCCGGTTTCACGAAACTTTAGATTCCAATAAGTCCAAATTGACCTTTGGTTCCTTATCCCCGACCGGCGGGGATGATGCACCGAAGCAGAGTGATTTTTTTACCACGGCAACGCGTGGCATGCTCAACCAGCGGTTTACGTTTGAACGATTTATCATCGGATCGAGTAATCGTTTGGCGAGTGCAGCGAGTATGGCAGTAGCCGACCATCCTGCGCAAGCATACAATCCGTTGTTTTTGTATGGTGGTGTCGGTCTCGGCAAGACACATTTACTGCATGCGATTGGGAATGCAGCGCTCGAGCGCAACCCAAATTTGAATGTGTTATATGTCTCAAGTGAAAAATTCACGAACGACTTGATTAATTCGATCCGGCGTCAACAAACCGAAGAATTCAGGAATCGTTATCGCAATATCGATATTTTGTTGATTGATGATATCCAGTTTATCGCTGGCAAAGATGCCACCCAAGAAGAATTCTTTCATACGTTTAATACTTTGCATACCGCAGGGAAGCAGATAGTATTGACCTCAGATCGCCCTCCCAAAGCGATTCTTACGCTCGAAGAGCGCTTGCGTTCGCGGTTCGAGTGGGGGTTGATCGTCGATGTGCAGATGCCAGACTACGAAACGCGGATAGCGATTATGCGTACCAAGGCCGAACAAATGACGGTAGAGGTACCTGCCAACGTGATTGAATTTTTGGCGCAACGCATCCAGAGTAATATTCGTGAACTTGAAGGCAGCCTTAATCGTGTGGTGGCCTACGCCAAGCTGAATGGTACCGCCATAACGGTTGAAGGTGCTCAAGCTGCGTTGAGTGACTTACTCGATACGAGTCGCAAAAAGCGGGTCACTGGCGATATGATTTTACGCGCAGTGTGTGAATTTTATGGGGTCGATTTACGGATATTACTCGGCCGTGGCCGCAGTCGCAGTATTGTTGGTCCACGCCAAATCGCAATGTATCTGCTCCGTGAAGAAACAGACTCGAGTTTAGTTGACATCGGCACCCTGATTGGTGGCCGCGATCATACAACCATCATGTATGGTTGTGAGAAAATCAACGAAGAAATCGTTACCGACAATCGCTTAAAACAAGAAATTAATACGATTCGTGAACGCCTTTACCAAGGATAATGAAGCGTATAGGCATATAAAACCCCCCTCTTCCATTCAGGATGAGGGGGTATTCGTTACATTCGGGCGATGGCAGCCTGGACTACCACATCACGGCGCAATTCAATCTCATGTGTAGCAGCCTGTTGGCGCTGTAAAAACTCCGCCGCGCGAGGGTGACTCGCAATTGCCCCGATATTGGCAGTGACATTGACCAAAGCTGCGGCCACCGTTGCTACCGCCAAATGTACACCGGCGACGACGTCGCCGACGGCGGTACGATTACCCTGCTGAGCGAGCGGTAAGCAGAGAGGCAAGAGTGCGGCTGCTTGTTCTGCAATAAGCAAAGGGACATCAGTGGCGATGACGGTTGCATCGCTAATCGCTTGGGAGCGCTGGGGGTCTTCTTTAGAGAGTTTGTAGGCGTTGGCCACATTGGTGTATGCGTCAATGTCGCTTTGGATGAGGTCGGTGAGGTGCGCTCGGATTACTTCTGCCTGTTGGCGAATGGATTGCGCTTCGTTTTCGAAGGCGGCGTAGCGGGGACGGCCGATCGTCAAATCACACACCATGGTGACCAGCCCCGCTGCCAATGCGCCGCTGAGGGCTGCGACACTGCCACCACCAGGAGTAGGCGTACCAGATGCGAGTTGATCGAGGAATTGTTGGACGCTTTGGTGACGGAGATCGCTGTTCATCGTGGCCTCGTTTATTTTTGTACCAGCGCACGGATGTCTTCGATAAGTTTGCTCGTACTGATACGGTGTTGATCACCACTCACCAAATTGCGGATGACGATTTCTCCCGCAGTTTGTTCATCAGGTCCTTGGACAATAGCAAAGGGAATCCCGCGACGGTTGGCGGCTTGGAGTTGCTTGCCCAAGCGTTCGTTGGCGTCGAGGGCTACTTCGACGTTAAAGCCAGCGGCACGGAGTTGGTTTGCGATGGTTAAGTTGGCC
>CALQBW020000032.1 GCA_943328915.2 Singulisphaera sp. GP187
TGCCTGGCATTACGTTACAGCTCGGCAATGGCAGTAAAGGCGCTTCCTATGACACCATCGGAATTTCACCCGACTACAATGGTGGTCGGGGCGGTTGGGCAGGGAAATATGAATCAACTGGATATCCAGGCAGTGCGGGTGCGGTGTTTATTCGTGAAGCGGGTTTCATAGCAACGGCAACCCCAACCAATACCAATACCGCAACCAATACTGCGACCAATACTGCGACCAATACTGCGACTAATACCAATACCGCGACCAATACCAATACCGCGACTAATACGAACACACCCGTCATTTCCGTACCAACCCCCGCAATCGCCACCCGTGGTAATAGTGGTCGGGTGGTAAGTTGGGGCGACAATGCGCCGTTCAAACTCAATACCATTCCCGCTGGTGCAAACACCGGCGTCGTACAGGTAGCCATGGGCGCCCATCACGCCCTGGCACTCACCAGCAGTGGCAATGTCATCGGCTGGGGTACCAACCTCAAAGGAGAACTCACCATCCCCGCACTCAGCAATGTCGTGCAAGTGGCCGTGGGCCTAAATCACAGCGTCGCCCTCAAAGGTGATGGTACCGTCGCAATGTGGGGCGCAAATACATCCCTCACTGCCCCTGTCGGTGGCCGTTTGACAGGAATTACCCAAATCGCCAGCGGCGATAACCATACCCTGTTACTGAGCAACGATGGCAAAGTGTTTGTGTATGGTGACAGTAGTCAACGCACTACTTTGCCCAATTTCACGGGGAAGTCCATCGTGTCCGTCGCAGCCGGCTCAGATAGCTCGTTTGCCCTCGGCAGCGATGGTGCCCTCTATCAATGGGGCAAAAGCATCACCATCCCCACTCGCGTGGTCGGTAGTGTCATGCGTATTTTTGCGAGTGGCACCGTCTATGCAGCCCTACGGAGTAACGGCGAATTAATCATGTTTGGCGCTGGGGTCAATGCACTAGGCCTCACCGGCAATGCCACCAGCATTTCAGCAGCGACGAGCGGCTGCCCATGTATCAGGCTCACCGGCATGGAAAATATGCAAGGCCTATCGCTCAGCAAATGGGGGCTACTACTCAGCCGGAGCGCACGGGCACCACTGACATTTGCCTATAGTGGCTATAGTGTCCCAAGCACGATTCCGGCAGGAGTCATCCAACTCAGTAGTCATCTGAGTCATACCATCGGGGTTGGTATCATGCCCGTATTCGGTCAAACTGCCACCACAACGCCTACTTCAGGGTTGGCATTAAGTCTACGGATGCCCCTAGAATTCAATACCCCCGGCTTCCTCACCGTCTGGGGTGGCGGCAGTCAATTCACCACCATCCCCAGTGCCGCCCAAGGGACACTCTACCAAGTGGTGGCGGGATATTACCACATCAGTGTTTTGCGCAGCGATGGTGTGGTGGTGGCGTGGGGCGACAATAGTTACGGCCAGAGCACCGTACCTGCCGAATTAACCACGCCGCGATTGAGCAGTGATCCGTTTCGGGTGGTGGCCTTGGCCGCTGGCGCCAACCATACGTTGGCACTGCGGGCCAATGGCGCCATCGTTGCCTGGGGTAACAATGACACCGGCCAAGCACGTGTCCCCAGTGAATTCACCACGGGCAATCCATTGAGTACTGCCACTGCAACCCGTACTGCCACCGTGAGTGCCACTGCTACCGATACCAGTACCGCCACGCCATCAACCACCAGTACGGTGACGTCTACGTCTACTCCAAGCAAAACGGTCACCAACACCAAAACCGCCACCAACACCAGAACCGCCACCAACACCAGAACCGCCACCAACACCAGAACCGCCACGAATACCCCCACAAATACCAGAACCCCCACCAGCACCAGTACCAGTGTCACCGCGCCTGTCAGCGTCGTGCAACTCGCTGCGGGGATGCGCCATTCGGTGGCATTGCTCAGCAACGGCATGGTGCAGAGCTGGGGTGACAACACTTACGGCCAACTGACGCAGCCATTCCTCGGCGGGATTGTCAAAATCGCCGCCGGTGGCTGGCATACCGTGGCCCTGCGCCGCGATGGCACCGTCATCGCTTGGGGACGCAATACTGCCGGCCAAACCAATCTGACGAGCTACCGCAATGTCGTCGATATTGCGGCCGGCAACGAATATACCATGCTCCTGCTTGCCAACGGGCAAGTCGTAGTGGTCGGTCAAAACAGCGACGGTCAACTCGCAGCCCCCCAAGGCGAATTCCAACGCATCGGCGCCGGCGACACCCATCTGCTGGCCATCAGCAATGACGGCACGATTAGCGGGTGGGGCTTAGGAGTCGACGGGCAATTGAATATCCCAAGTGGTATCAGCAATCCCTTCCAAATTGTCGCAGGCACCAGTTTTAGTGCGGCCTTGGCCGTGAGCACCATGGGGGCCACGCCTACGGTCATTGCCTACACCCCTACCGCCATCACCCTACCCAACATTCCACCATCGTTGCCACAACCGAGTCGCGCCAACCAATACATTACCATTGACAGCAGCGGCATGTCCGCACTCACCCCATTTACTGGCAGTATGCTTGCAGTGGGACGGGGGAGTTTGGCGGCAATCGATGCCAGCGGCACGCTGACCGTTACCACCAATGCCAATTCCCTGATTGGCACCATGCCCGCTGATTGGAATAGCAACATCTACACGGTGGTGCTCGGCAATTATGGCGTAATCCTACGCAACAATCATACGGTGGGGCTATGGGGAAGTGGCAACAATCTGACCTACACCATCCCTAGCAACTTCCAAACAAATATTGCTGAAATCGCGATCCGTGGCAACCACGTCATGCTACTCACTATTGATGGTCGGGTATGGTCGAATCAATTGACCCTCCCTCTGCTCAGCAATGTGCGCCATATCGCCGCCGGCGCAACCTTCGCCGTCGTCTCATTTACCGACGGCAGTGTGCGCGTCTGGGCCACAGATAACAGCGAAGGGGTGCTCAGTATCCCCAGCAATGCCACCAACATTACCGAAATCGCCGCTGGCGACTACCACGTGCTGGCACTGCGGGCCAACGGGCAAGTCGTCAGCTGGGGCGCCACCAGCCACGACAACGACCAAACCACCATCCCCTTTGCCGCCAATAATAGCAATGTGATTGCAATTGCTGCCGGCGAACGTCAAAGCATGGCGCTCCTCGCCAACGGCAATGCCGTGGCATGGGGCGATTATCCCGCCAATACACTCGATCATATCAACGCAGTCAGTAGCACGCACCACATTACCGGTATCGCCACCGGTGACCAACAGGTGGCGTTGCTGATTGACAATAGTGCGCCCACCGTCACCGTAGTACCAAGTGCCACCCCGATTATCGTCCCTACCACCACCCCCCGCGCCAATCATGGTGAATTTGCGGCCAACCAAATCGCCTGGTACACCATGTCTGATTTCGCTACGCCCCAGAGCTTTGCAGGGCTCGGCGCAGACACCACATTCCAATGCCCGCAACCACAGAGTTGCCCGCGCCTCAGCGCCATCATCAATGCACCACCCGCCGACGGCCGCCAATTCCCATCATTGATATTCAGCGAAGGACGGGGCGACGAACTGAGTGCATCGACCAACACCACACTCAACGGCGTACCATTTACCGTGCGGGCTAGCCTCAAACGCACCAGCCTCAATCGCCACGATGTCATGCTCAGCCTAGGGGCACCCGGTGTGGTGCGCCAATACCTCACCCTTGGCATTGACAAAGAAAACCGCCCCTACTGTAGTTTCTTCGCCGACGATTTGCGGAGCACCAGTTGGTATGTTGACCGCGAATGGCATGCTTATGCCTGCAGCTACGATCCTACGTCACGCATACGCACCCTCTGGCGGGATGCCCAAATCATCGGCCAAGACATCGTGCGGGGTGCCTTTACCCCACCGGCAGCACCGCTGGTGATTGGGCGGCGCTACGACAGCATGGCGGGAGTCAACGGCGAAATCGCTGAAGTCGACATCGTAAATCGCGTCCTCAATCAAACCGAACTACAACCACCCAATACCGTACTCGACAGTGCCAAAATCACCGGCCTGGTTATTCATACCCTGCTCCAGAGTGTGTCACCCAATGGCGGTGTCACCGTCTGCCAAAACCGCATCGATGGTACCCCAGGAATGTGTCCCTTCTTTGACCAAGAGCCAACCAGTGTCCACGACGGCGCCTATATCCAATTCCCCGGTGACCAACGGTTGAGTATCACCACCCCCAACACTCCCAACGGCTTTAGCATTGGAGCCTGGGTATATCATAATCAAATTACACCAGGGAATGTGATTGTGTCACGCAGCGACCGTAACATGGACGGTGCGGGCATGTATATCCACGAAACCACCGATGCGGATGGCTCAGATGCAACCACCTGTAGCTGGGTAAATACGTCAGGCAGTAGCCCAGTAGTAGTGAGCGTCCAACCAGCATTCGTCGCACCTACCCAAGAATGGCATCAGTACCTGTGTAGTTATGATCACAATCTGGCTAAAATAGCGTTTTATGTCGACGGCGTATTAATCCAACAGGTAAGCGTAACCCCCCAAGCCATCCCCGGGCCGGTGTTGATTGGCTACAACAACCATTCTATTAGCTTCTCTGCCAGCAATTTCATGGGCAATGTCGACGATGTGATGATTTATGACGGCGCCGTGTCGGGTGCGACTGTCGCCGAAATCGTCAACAGTACCAACCCCACGTCGCCCATTCCGACCCCCACCCCCACCAATTGTCCGGCCGTTGATGACGGCACTACCCAAGAATTAGACATGACATCGTATGAGACCTGGCAATCATCTGACTACAATTCTCATGATGCATGGAAAGCGACAGATGACAATCCGAATACATACAGTATGACGGAAAGCGAAGACCAAGCGTGGTGGCAAGTGGATCTTGGTGATATGTACGACATCAATCAAGTAAATATTTTAGTACGCTGGGATGTAGATGGAAGGTATACCAACAACACCGATCTCTTTTTGTCCACCACGGACCTCGCTGGCGAGACAACCATTGCTTCTGTCAAAGCTCAATCAGTCGCATGGCGCTATGTCAAATGTAATGATATGGTTGGCACCTGCGATTCTTCGCTTTCCGATAACCATACCATGACCTTCCCCATCGGAACACGTGCGCGATATATTCGCTTCCAACGTGAAGATACCGGCCAATTACAAATCAACGAAGTCTCTGTAACGACACGCAACACCAGCATCGACTGCGGTCCTGTGCCCCCTCCCACCGCCACATTCACCGCGACCCAAACCGGTACACCAACCACCACACTCCGCCCTAGCAAAACACCGCTGGCGCCTAGTGTCACCCCAACCATGCCCGGCATTACTCCCTATACGGTAACCAAAACAGTGACAACAAGCCGCACCAGCACCAACACATTGACAACCACCAAAACGGCGACAATAACGTTGACGCCCACCTTGCCAACCGCAACACCCTATCGCAGTCCGACACGATCCACCACCAACACCCGTACACCGCTCTTTACGACTCGCACGATGCTCGCGCTTCGGAGTCCGACATACTACGCCCAGACCTTGACCGCCACCCGGTTAATGGTCGCACAGACCCAGACCGCGATAGCGCGTACCGCCACGGCAGCAGCATTAATACCGGCAACACCGACGGCAGCCTACCCAGCACCTGCCACTTCCACCAAAACGGCAACCTCATACCCGTTGCCCGCGACTCGTACTCCTTAATTACCACAGTACGGCGGAGCAGTTGCTCCGCCGTACCATCATAATGTGGTTCACCTCCCCCTCCCCTATTGTTACGAAACCTGCGCAACGTATGCGCCTATCGCCCGCTGATTCACGTCAGCGCCCCCTGTTTTTTCACACATAATCATCAATAATAGGCTCTCCAACGGATAAATCTCTGCCTCGCATGCAGCGTTGAATATGGTATGCTAGCACTACTAAGACAGCATGGAGTTGGATATGCCACCAGTACTCGAAGTACGCAACCTCACCAAACGCTTCCCGGGAATTACCGCCACAGACGCCGTCAATTTCACCCTCGAAGCAGGCGAGATTCATGCGTTTTTGGGCGAAAACGGCGCCGGCAAATCGACCTTGATGAACATGTTGTACGGGCTCTATCGCCCCGACGAAGGTCAAATTTTGCTCAACGGCCAAGTCGTCCACATCAACGGTGCCAACGACGCCATCAAACGGGGGCTAGGGATGGTACATCAACATTTCATGTTGGTGCCGACCTTGACCGTCACCGAAAACATCATCCTTGGCAACGAAGTCGTCAACGGACTCTTGATTGACATCGCCAGTGCCCAACAACGCATCCGTAGCTTGGCGCAAACCTTTGGGCTCGACATCCCCGTCGATGCCCTTATCCACGATTTACCTGTGGGCGTACAACAGCGCGTCGAAATCATCAAAGCGCTCTACCGTGGCGCAGACATCCTGATCCTCGACGAGCCGACCGCCGTGCTCACTCCCCAAGAAGCCGACGACTTGTTTGTGGTCATCAAACGCCTCAAAGCACAAGGCAAGTCGATTATCTTTATCAGCCACAAGCTGCGCGAAGTACTTGCCCTCGCCGACCGGATTAGTGTGCTCCGCCGTGGCAAATTGGTGGGCGATACGACCCCGGCCCTCGCTGACGAAGCCAAATTAGCTAGCATGATGGTGGGGCGTGATGTCGTTTTGCATATTGAAAAAAGTCCAGCCACACCGGGTGAAGTGGTACTTGATATCACTCATTTGCAGGTAGCCGACGAGCGCGGCAACATCGCCGTCAGCGATGTGTCGCTCCAAATCCATCGCGGCGAAATCGTGGGCATCGCCGGCGTGCAAGGCAACGGCCAAACCGAACTTGTTGCAGCCGTCACCGGCCTGATTCAGCCGCTCAATGGCACGATTTATGTGGCCGGCACCGAAATCACCTGGCAGGGCACCAATCGCGCCATCGCCGCCGGCATGGGGCATATCCCCGAAGACCGTCAGCAACACGGCCTCGTACTCAGTTATTCGATTGCCGACAACATGGTACTGTCGACCTACGACATCACCCCCTTTGCCAAGGGTCTGATTATCAACGAAGCCGCCATCGCCCAACAAGCCACCACGCTCGTGCAACGCTTCGATGTGCGCACCGGCAGTATAGACGCCTTGGCGTCGACGTTGTCGGGTGGCAATCAACAAAAAGTCGTTGTAGCGCGTGAATTGGCCCGGCCGCTCAATCTGCTGGTGGCGGCCCAACCGACCCGTGGCTTGGATGTGGGTTCGATTGAATTTATTCACAAAAGTATTGTGGCCGAACGGGACAACGGCACCGGCGTATTGTTGGTATCGGCAGAACTCGATGAGATTTTGGCGTTGGCCGATCGCATCCTGGTGATGTATCGCGGTCAAATCATCGCTGAAGTCGCAGGAGCATCCGCCGACCGCAACCAGATTGGGCTTTTGATGGCTGGGATTACACCGACAGGAGGAGAGGCATGAGTACAACGCCACCAACACCCCCCGCTAATGGATGGCGCACCGGGGGCGGAATTTTGGTAGTCCCGGTTTTGGCGATATTTACTGCCCTCGTCATCGGCGCCATTATTATCATCGCGACTGGTGCCGATGTCCTTGCTGCCTACGGTGGCTTATTTATGGGGGCAATTGGTACTCCACGCGCCATAGCCTATACGTTGGTAGAAGCCACGCCGTATATTTTTGGTGGCCTTGCCGTCTTGATAGGCTTCCGCGCTGGCTTGTTCAACATCGGTGTCGAAGGCCAAATCGCCGTCGGCTCGATGTGTGCAGTTGTCGTTGGTGCCTTTGTGCATTTACCCCCAGGGATTCATGCAGTTGTTGCCTTTTTTGCCGGCGCATTGGGTGGCGCACTGTGGGGTGCCATCCCCGGTTGGTTACGGGCCCGCACTGGCGCTCACGAAGTCATCACCACCATCATGTTTAATTACATTGCAATTCGGAGCACTGACTATTTGATCAAAGTGCCCTTCCTCGACAAGGCTTCGTCGTCCCAACGCACGCCATTTATTGCCGAAGGGGCACATATTCCCTTCTTGTTTGGACCAGATTACCGCCTACATGCCGGCTTCCTCATCGCAATCGTGGCGGCAGTGGCGACGGCCTGGTTCCTCAAGCGCACCATTATCGGCTTCGAAATTCGCACCGCCGGAGCCAACCCCGACGCCGCACATTATGCCGGCATGAACGTGCCCCGCACGATTATTTTGACCATGGCACTCAGTGGGCTTATGGCCGGTATGGCCGGCGCCTCACAAGTTCTCGGGCTCGAGCACAACCTCAAGGCTTCTTTTTCGGCGGGCTACGGCTTCGACAGCATTGCTATTGCCTTGTTGGCAGCCAGTAATCCCATCGGCGTCATTCCAGCAGCGATGTTTTGGGGGGCATTACGTAATGGGGCAGGCTTGATGCAGCTCAACAGCGGCATTTCCATCAACCTGATTAATATTGTCCAAGCCTTGGTAATTGCCTTTGTGGCGGCCGACCAAATCGTACGCCAGATTTACCGCATCCGCAGTGCCCGTAGCGCAGGTATCACTCTTAGCCGGGGATGGGGGCGCTAGTAGCGAGAATATATGCAAAACTTTTTTACCCGTGAACGAATTATCGGTCTCATCGGCATCATTACCGCCTTGGCATTACTCTGGTTGGTGGATCAATCTGTTCCCAACGGGGCGATTTCGACATTGCGCATCCCCTATGCCAACGGCAAACCCCAAGATGCCCCCCTCATCGACATCCCACTTCCTACCGCCCTGACGATCTACATATTTGCGGGCATGTTGGTTGGCGCGGCGCTTGGCTTGATGTGGCGCAAGCGCGCCGATTTAGCTCCGGCGTACATGGGTGTGGTGATTGCCGTGGTGATTGTCAGCATTTTGCTCACCGCCATCGTCAACAACCGTACCGACATCGTCGACATGCTGGGGCGTATGGTGCGCCTCGCCACCCCCATCACACTGGGGGCGCTGGCGGGGATTTTGTGTGAGCGCTCGGGAGTCGTCAATATCGCCATCGAAGGCACGATGCTCTTTGCAGCCTGCATTGGCTTTATCGTGTCACTGGCCTTTGGCAATTCGTGGCTGGGGTTGATTGCAGCGATTTTTGCCGGTAGTGCGATTGTGATGGTACATGCGGTACTGTCGCTCCACTACAAAACCGACCAAATCATTAGTGGGACCGTCATCAATATTTTGGCGGTCGGGGTGACGGGGTATTTGCGTACCAGCGTGATTTTGCCAATGGAAGCAGGGGGCAATCATGGTGCCGCCTTGCCGCAATTCAGTATCCCATTGCTCAGTAGCATCCCGATCCTCGGTCCGATGTTGTTCCAACACCGCCCCATTACCTACTTGATGCTGATCTTGGTGCCCCTGGTTAGCGTGATGTTGTTTCGCACGCCGTGGGGGCTACGCACCCGCGCCATCGGCGAACACCCCCGCGCCGCAGATACCATGGGTATCAATGTAAATCGGATGCGCTATTTCAATGTCTGGATTTCGGGGATGATGGCCGGGTTGGCCGGGGCGTGGTTTTCACTTGAGGCCAGTTATAATTTCGACGATGTGATGACCAATGGACGTGGATTTATTGCCTTGGCAGCAATGATATTTGGTAATTGGACACCCTTTGGCGCACTCAGTGGTGCATTGCTCTTTAGTGCCGCCGATGCCCTGCAAATCAAAATCCAAGGCTTCGACTTTGCCTTACCGTCCCAATTTGTCCAAATGCTCCCCTACGTGATAACCGTGGTGGTGCTCGCCGGCGTCATCGGTCGCGCTCGCCCACCGGCGGCCGTCGGCAAACCCTACGAGCCCTAAGCAACGGGAGAAAACAAATCCGGGCATAAGTATTATTTAATGTTATGTCGACATATCAGACATTGTATCGATGGCCAATACTGCCTGTAATAACGCATTGACCCCGGCCACAATATCGTCATTGCCAGCATATTCTTCTGGACAATGACTACGGCCATCTTTGGTGCGTACAAAAATCATCCCTGCGGGTGCGATTAAACCAATCATACTGCCATCGTGTCCTGCGCCGCTGGGTAATTCGAGCACGTGGTCGGTAAATTGACCGCAAGCCTGGGTGATAATCTGGCGAATCCAAGTGGGGAACTGGACCGGGGCCGAATCTTCACACGCCCCGATTTGCACCGTTACCCCTCGTTTTGCCCCAGCCAGATTAATCGCGGCCACGATTTCGTCCCACATTGCCAGCACTTCGGACCAGTCCAAGCTTCGCATTTCCACACTGAATCGTACCTGGCCCGGCACTACGTTGGTTTGATTTGGAGCGACATGTAACGACCCAACCGTGGCGACGGCTCCCAGTCGGCTCAGTGCTGCCTGTTCCGTCGCCTGGATAATTTCGGCTACTGTTGCCAACGCATCATGCCGCACGGCCATACTTGCGGTACCCGCATGATCAGGGCGACCGGTACAGACAATATCAGCACGGCGAATCCCGACAATCCCGCTGACTGCACCAATGGGCACGTCTGCCGCTTCCAACACCGGCCCTTGTTCGATATGTAATTCTAAATAAGCTGTTATGTCACCTGATCGGCGCAAAGGCTGTAGTAATTTGGCTGGTTCGCCCCCCATATTTGCGATTGCATCTGCCACCACACCCCAACCCGACACATCACGCGCCAAAAAAGCTGGGGTGAACCCCTGTGCCATCGCGGTGCTTCCAAATAACGAACCAAGTGGGGTAGATTCTTCTGCCAAGAAATCGATTACTTCAAGCGGGTGACGCAATACAATCCCGGCATCACGCAAGGCCCGCGCCACCGCAAGCGCACCCAACACACCGATAGCGCCATCAAACCGACCACCGCCCATAACAGTATCAGTGTGTGAGCCAATCAAAAGCGGTGACGCAGGAGTACTCCCGTCGCGCCGACCGATCAAATTGCCTCCTGCATCCCCAGCAACGGTCAAGCCAGCATCACGCATCCGTTCGCACAACCATACGCGGCCAGCGCGATAACTATCAGTAAACGCGCGCCGGGTTGTTCCTGGTGTTTGGGGTTCGACAAATTGGGCAAGGGTGGCAATATCGTCACGCAATTGTTGTGGGTCAATAGTGAGCATGTTTCGCTATCCAAATACCCTACTTCACCGCACTATACCAACAAATCAATCGCCCCTGGCATACTCGTCACGGTAATGTCACGTGCAGTGGTGCTAAAAACTTCGCCATCAATGGCGACCGGCAAATCATTGGCACATGTCACATTAATGGTGGTCACCCGTTCGAGCCGTACTTCGGGAAGTTTGCCATGAACGCCCTTTTCAATCAGGGGTATGTATTGGGCGACCTTCACGACACCAATCATGTCAACCATGCAGACATCGAGCAAGCCATCATCAATGTGGGCATCGGGGGTCATCAGAAAACTCGCTCCTTGATGACGCCCATTTGCAATCGTCGCAAACATCATGGGCCGTTCGAGCGTTTCATTATTAAAGGCAATCCGCATTGGAAAGGCTTTGTAATTCATCAATGCCCGGATAATCGCAATATAATATACCGGCCAACCCGATACCCATTTTATTTTCAATGCTTCGGCAGCGGCCTGAGCATCAAACCCAATCCCCACCGCGTTCAACAACATGCGTGACCCTTGACCAGCCACTTCCACCAAACCCAAATCAATAGGTCGCCGTTTGGGATTTTGCAAACGCACAATCCCACCTGCAATATCATCGGCGTTTACTGATTCAAGGACTTTAATAAAATCACTGCCCGTCCCTAGCGGAATCACTGCAAACGCTGCCTTCCGCCCAGTTTGTTGATTCCCTTGGTACAAACCGTTGACGGTTTCGTTGAGGGTACCATCACCACCAATTGCAACCACGATATCGGCACCACGCTGCACGGCATCACGCGCTAATTCCGTGGCATGCCCACGGGCGTTGGTCAACAATAACTCATAACTCAAACCGGCATTATCTAATGCCTGTATCAATTCTGGTCGGCGGCGACCTGCTTTGCCACGACCAGCCGATGGATTCAAAATAATGCTTACTTGTGCCATATACATGCTCCTTTGCATCAATCTATTGTTAGCAATTGGATACTTTGATTATATACCCTACTGCCTGAGCCCGCTGCGACTCTTTCCTGTCATGCTTCGCCTTCCCACCCGAAGATTGCACGGCAACTCTCGATGGAGTGATCCAGGATGGAGATTGCACTGCGCATTCTGCGCTATGAAATGATGCTGGGGTGAATACCCATGCAACAAACATTCGTGTCTCTGCGTTATAGGCATGGTTCGTTTTATGAGGAGCTTCCATGACAACGGTAAATATCAATGAATCCCCCAATATCATCTTGCGGATTATCTGGTTTGTCGCCGTCGGATGGTGGTTAAGTGGAGTTTGGACGGTCATCGCCTGGGTATCGTGCGTCACAATTATCGGATTACCGATTGGCTTGATGATGCTGAATAGCCTGCCACAAGTCACCACGTTACGTGCCCGCACCGTGCGCACGGTGGTTGATTCCGACGGCGGAGTACAGGTCAGCACAACCCCGCAATACCCATTCCTCATCCGCGCACTTTATTTTTTGGTCATAGGTTGGTGGTTGAGTGCCGTGTGGCTGATTACTGCGTGGGCTATGGGGAGCACCATTATCGGTTTAGTAATTAGCTTCTGGATGGTTGACCGGGTCCCATCCGTGCTGGTATTAACCCAAAACTAATCTCCCCAAAAGCCGACGTGTCACGCATGTGACACGTCGGCTTTTTCTGCGTTACAATAGCAACACAACCACGAAGGAGAAGTAACTATGTCATTTGATGCATCATGGGCCCGGAGCCAATTTCCGGCGCTAAGCGAACAAGTCAACAACCAACCAGCCGTCTTTTTTGATGGTCCTGGTGGCACTCAAGTCCCCGAACGCGTAATTACAGCCATCAGCGATTATTTACGCCACTCCAACGCCAATACCCACGGCGCGTTTTTGACCAGCAATCGCACCGACGCAATCATCGAAGATTCACGTCAAGCTATGGCTGATTTACTCGGCTGTGACGCTGACGAAATCATGTTTGGCCCAAACATGACCTCACTCACCTTTGCATTGAGCCGTTCCATTGGCGCATCACTCAAAGCCGGCGACGAAATCGTCATCACGCGCCTCGATCATGATGCCAATGTCGCCCCTTGGATTGCACTCCGTGAATTAGGAATTGTTGTCAACGAAGTCGATGTCGATGTCGAAGACTGCACCCTCGACATGGACGACTTTGCCCGCAAAATCACCAGCAAAACCAAATTAGTTGCTGTAGGGTTCGCCTCAAACGCAGTCGGGACCATCAACGACATCCCTGCAGTAGTCAAATTAGCCAAAGCCGTTGGGGCGATGGTCTTTGTGGACGCCGTGCATTACGCCCCCCACGCACCAATCGATGTCAAAGCCCTCGGCGTTGACTTTTTGGCATGCTCACCCTACAAATTCTTTGCACCACATAGTGGCACGATTTATGGCAAGCGCGAACATCTCGATCGCCTCAAGCCCTATAAAGTCCGCCCCGCTGGTGAAGACACCGCCGGTCGCTGGGAAACCGGCACCAAGAACCACGAAATCATGGCCGCCATTACCGCTGCCATCGATTACCTCGCAGACGTAGGGACACGTGATGCAGGTAAGCCGTTTGCCACTCGCCGCGCAGCCTTGACCCATGCCATGACTGCCATCCAAGCCTACGAGCGTTCACTCAGCGACTATATGATTCCACGGTTGCTCGCCATCCCCGGCTTGACCTTCTATGGAATCACCGACAGTGATAGCTTCGGGAGCCGCACACCCACGGTGGCAATCCGCATGGCCAAACACACCCCCCGTGAAGTTGCCGAAGCGTTGGCCGCCAAAGGGATTTTTGTGTGGGATGGCAATTACTATGCCGTCAATTTGACCGAACGTCTCGGCCTCGAAGAGCTCGGTGGCATGGTCCGCATCGGCTTGGTGCATTACAACACCACAGCCGAAGTCGATCGCCTTATTGCCGCGCTGACTGCCCTCGCGTAAAGCACCATACCTTGCCCCCACGTCCAAATGACGTGGGGGCGTTTTTTGCGTTTTGGTTGAAAATAGAAGTCGCTACTCGGTCGATTGAGGTGGTTTCACAAGCAAAATAGCCAAGCCGCCAATGGCGGTAATCAACCCAACTACGACATAAATTGGACCGTACCCACCTACACGCGGTCGTATGAGTTCTACTGCCAACGGCATCATCGCGCGCGCAGCGGTAAGGAGCAATGCCAACAACCCACTAATGGCGCCATAAGCCGCAACCCCAAATCGGTCGGCAAACAACGCCGCTCTGGCTGGGGTAATTGCCCCAAAACTCAAACCGAACAATACAATACAGCTCCATACCCCCCAACCTCCCGGGAATATCATCAACGCTACCAATGCCAGACTCTGCATGACACAGAGCACTGTGGCTATCGTATGCCGCGACACTACTGCCCCCAATGGTGTAAAAAACAATCTACTCGGCAGTGCCAAAAATCCAGCAATAGCCGCATACCACGCTGCCTGTTGGGCAGTGTAGCCACTATCAATCATGAATGGCACAAATGTTTGCAACATCACCACCAGCGCACACGTCGATGCAAAAAACGCCAACGTCAATAACCAAAATCCGCGATCTCGGAAGACTTCAATTACTTTGACTGCAGGAATCGTTGTAACAGGGCCCACCACTGCCTGTGTCGCCCCATCAACGAACTGTCCGACATCACTCGGGCGCCGACGCAACCAAATCGCGTGGAGCGGAGCCACTATAAAAACCATTACCGCAGCAAATATCCATGTTGTTTTTTGCCATCCAGAAGACCGGATCAACCATTCAGTCGTGGGCGTCGCGATGATGATTGCAAATCCTGCGACAAACGTCAGTACGGTCAGGGCATGGCTTCGTTTGCGGTTGAACCAATTAGCCACCACCACAAACGCCGGCTCATAAAGCACTGCCGCCATCCCCACACCCAATGCCAACCAGACCACCACATGTTGCCACGGTACCGTGACAAAGCCCCATATACCAAACCACAACCCACACCACAACGCTCCGGCAGTCATCAACCAGCGGGCTCCATGACGGTCTAGCCATACGCCTACCGGCCACGCCAACATTCCAGCGATAAATTGCGAAGCGGTCACCGCACCGGTGATGGTTGCCCGTGACCAACCAAAGGCATGTTCGAGGGGCACGACAAACACACTAAAGGCATATATCAACATGCCGTACGTCAACGTTTCGGTGATGGCAAGGACTGCAAGGATTTGCCAGCCATAATACCAACGCCGCATCAACGGTTCCCTCGTAATACAGCCAATGTGGTGGCTGCACATTCACCCCACGAATACCGTAGCGCTTGTCGAAATCCTTTGAATACAAGGTCGTCGTGGTATGCATCATCACCGTCCAAGTGACTTAAGCCGGCGGCAATCGCATTCACATCGGTAGGGTCGACGAGACAGGCAGCATCACCAGCCACTTCCGGCAACGCCGAAGTCGTCGATGTCAACACCGCTGCGCCACTTGCCATTGCTTCGAGCACCGGCATGCCAAACCCTTCGTACAACGAAGGAAAGACAAACGCCCGCGCACCGGCAAGCAAACTCGGTAGATCAACATCCGGCACAAAGCCGATCAAATGCACGCGGTCAGCCACCCCATGGTCACGGGCGATTTGGGCGAGCGGTTCACTCAGCCATCCTGCCCGCCCGGCTATCACCAATTGCGTGTCAGGGTGCAGATTGGCCTTCGCAAAGGCTGCAATCAACCGCGGTAGATTTTTGCGGGGCTGTAATGTCCCGACATACAGCATGTAGCGCGACCATGGCATAGTTTTTTTTGCCAAAGGGGTAAATACTGGTGCTACACCGTGGGGAATTACAACCACTCTGCGCCGATCTACTCCGGTATAGCATACCAAATCATCGGCAGTTGCCTGCGAAATCGCAATCACACGGTCAGCTGCCCACGCTGCCCAACGCGTAGTGATGCGAAGATAGATGTTTTGAAAACGTGTATGTGCCTGAGGAAAGTGCAAAAAACCGAGGTCATGGACAGTGGTCACGACCCGCATGCCGCGCACCAAGCGTACATTCCATGGCAATACGTGTGACGGCACAAACAGCACGTCAGGGGGGTGAAGCCATAATTCAGCTGCCAAGCGAATATGCGTCCAGAGTCGGGCAAATGGCATGACCCGCACCTGCATACGCCCAGCAAAAGGGGGGAGCGCTACAGGCGACGTGCGGCAATACAGCCAAAATTCATTGTCACCGGGGATTGCAGCCATGCCGGCCAATACTTCCTCAGTATAGCGCTCCGTGCCGGTACGTTGCGTCGTTGTTAAGCGACTGATGTCAATACCAATCTGCACATTGACCCCATATCTTTCTCAATAATCAACTAATCCTACCATATTGAATATGGGTATTTACCGAACACCAGTACGAAACAGTGTATAATAACTTCAACCTCATCTAACGACACCAAGGAAGATTCTATGCAATTGTTTGATACTTTGCGTGGGCATAAAGCCACTCTTGCAATCCCCACAGACCGTCCTTTAACATTATATGTATGTGGCGTTACCCCTTACGATACCACACACATCGGGCATGCCCATACATTTTTAATTTTTGACATTTTCATCCGTTATGTCCGTTCCCAAGGTGGTTCGGTGTTGTATTGTCAAAACGTCACTGACGTTGATGATCCATTGTTTGAACGGGCAAACCGCGACAACATTGCGTGGGATGCCTTGGCCAAACGCGAAGTCGATCAATTCATCAAAGATTGTCGCGCCATGAATTTCATTGAACCGGACTTTTTTCCCAAAGTATCCGAAGAAATCCCTGGCATGATTCCCATCATCGAAGGGCTTATCCGCAATGGCAAAGCCTATGTCAGTAACGGGAATGTCTTCTTTGATGTCAGTAGCGAGCCAACGTATGGCGAAATGGCTCGTCTAGGTGGCTACGAACAACTACTCAAAACGGCCAACGAACGCGGCAATAAGCCAAACGATCCGAATAAACGCAACCCGCTCGACTTTGTGCTGTGGCAAGTGTCACGCCCTGGCGAACCCACATGGCCAAGCCCATGGGGACCAGGTCGTCCAGGGTGGCATATCGAATGCACTGCCATGTCTACCCGTTATTTAGGTGACCAGTTGGATGTCCACGGCGGTGGTCGCGACCTGATATTCCCCCACCACCCCTCCGAAATCGTCCAAACCGAGGGCTATACCAACAAACGACCCTTCTCACAATTTTGGGTGCATGGTGGCTTGACCTGGCTTGACGGCAACAAAATGAGCAAGTCATTGGGGAATTTAGTTTTTGTGCGCGATGCTGTGGTGCAACAAAGTCCTGATTCGATACGCTGGTATTTGGCGTCATTCCCGTACCGCGAAGACTTCAACTATATCCGCGCCGATGCTGCTGCTGCCGAACATGACGTCGCTCGGCTCGTTACCGCCCTCGCGGCCAAATCAAACGCATCAGCTCCCGCATTGGATGTCAACGAACAGCGGGTTGCGTTTTTTGCAGCCCTTGATGATGATTTGCAAGTGCATGTTGCGATTCAACAGCTCAAAGTAATGATTGATGCCATTATCACCGCGCAATCTACCCATGCTATCAGTGCAGCTCAAGCCGATTTACGTGCCTGCGCCCAGGTTATTGGGTTTATTGCCGCCAAATAATGTGGGAAGTGCGGTGGGCAATCACACCCTCCGCAAAGTGACGAATATGCTGCGATTCATCAGATTTGGCATTTTTTCTCTCATACTCATTACTGCGACCATTCACATTGTATTGGCATACCCCCTAGGGTTGTTGGGATTTTATGTAATTGCCGCAGGCTTTTATATGATTGCCATTGCCTATGCCAATCCATTTAATCGATTTAATCGCAATCACGTGGTTTCAATTTTGCGAATATGGACTATTGCAACATTAGTGCTGTGGCTTTTCCTCGGCGATAGAGCACTCATCGCCTTCCTCGATAAAGTTACCGAATTATTCATCATTGGTTTGTTGTGGGTCGAGCAACGACTCGCCTGAAAAGGTACGTGCTATGGCGTTTTCTAGCCGCCGAGTAATGCAGGGTAGTATGTATGCGCTGATTGGAATAATTGTTTTAGAGCTCATCGTCCTCTGGAGCATGCTTCTGATAGTACCCGATTTACCGCAACGTATCCGCCGGATCAATGCAATCCCACAAGCCGGTGCGCCGCCTGCGCGCCAACTCACGACTAGTAACGATTTCGCCCGTCCGCTCCAAATCACAGATTCGTTCGACACACCGACTCCGCTTTGGGATCAATCGTATGTGTCTGTGCGTAACCAGCAACTCCAAACCGAATTATTCCTCCCCCAATCTGAGGTCTATACGCTCTGGACAGGGATTGCCGATGACCCAACAATTGGCAGCAGAGTCACTGATTTTGACATGCAAGTCGATGTCACTCAATCTCGCGGTGGTGATGACGCTGCGTATGGAATCCGCTTTCGCCAAAATACCACTGATTCATACATTATGGCCGCTATCAATGCCCGTGGCTATTGGCGCGTAATTCGGTCTTCATTCGGCGACATCAGCGACATGACCCCGTGGCGATTTTCATCACATATTGCGCCTGGTCTCAATGCACGCAATCAAATCCGTGTCGTGGCAACTGATGCCAATATTGTTTTTTATGTCAATGGAATCAAACTCACCACCATCAGCGATTTATCCCCCACTAGTGGCCAACTCACATTGGCTGCAACGACATTCACCAGTGGTGATTTAGCGGTCAATTTTGACAACGTCCGCGGACGCACTGCAGGCAAATCATTCCACGATGAATTCGATTCCCCTACCACCGCAATATTTAGTCAAGGTGGGTCTTATAGTCGCGGTGGCAAATATCACATTATTTCATCCGAAAACGTTTCCGTATGGCAAAATCCACTGCCCCGTGCCAAAACGGAAGTCCAAGACTTCCACATGAAAGTCGAAGGGACGATTGTCGCTGGCGACCCCAATCAAATCGCCTATGGCCTGTTATTTGGCGACAAAGGTGACTTTGGGCATACTATGGTGATTATCAATGGGAACGGTCAAATACAAATCGTGCGCAACAGTAATGATGGCAAAGACCAGTCATTCATTGACCCCGTAATCATTGAAGCATTTCGCCCTGGCGTAGGCGTATCCAATACCATCGATATCAATCTGCACCAAGGTGAATTATCACTAAAAATCAATAATACTGATGTTGGTTCGGTGAATATAGGCACATCTCCACCGGGAAGCGTCGGCTTGATTGTGATTTGCGCCAAAACCGCAGCCGAAGTTAACTTCGATAATTTGATTGTGACAGAACAAACGCCATGAACAGCGACTTCCCGATTGTAGCAACTTTAATGCAACTACAAACGGCGCTGGTTGGCTTGCCGCAACCGTTGATTGACCAAATGCACGCCGCTGGACCATTCAAAGTGTTGATTGCCACAATTTTGAGTTTGCGTACCCGCGACGAAACTACCGCCATTGCTGCTCCACGCCTCTTTGCAGTGGCAGATACTCCACACACGATGATCAGACTGAGTAGCGACGAAATCGCCCAACTCATCTACCCTGTTGGATTTTATCGCAACAAAGCCCGTGATATCTTGGTAATTTGCCAAAAACTCATTACCCGGCATGCCGGACAAGTACCTGCAGGTATGAATCTCCTCTTGGCCTTACCTGGCGTAGGACGCAAAACTGCGAACCTTGTCCTTGCCATCGGATTTGGAATCGCAGCGATTTGTGTTGACATTCATGTCCATCGTATTTGTAACCGCTGGGGCTTTATCACCACCACTACTCCCGAAGAAACCGAACAGGTTCTCCGGCAGGCATTGCCTAGTGCCTTTTGGATTCCGATAAATGGCTTACTCGTAACCCTGGGTCAACAAATCTGCCATCCCACATCTCCCCATTGTAGCCGCTGCCCGCTCCGTACTATATGTGCCCGTCGTGGAGTGACACGTTCCCGTTGACTGTCAAGCGGGGAACACATTATGCACATTCACTGAGTTATGTACCATCACGAAAACCAAAATTGCAATGGGTCGTTTTTTACGCCTGCTCTGTGAAAGTTCCCGCGTTGGTGCAGGCCCACCGTGTCAACGCACGATTTGCTATCTAAGAAATATGCGCCAAATCGGCGAAAAGTCCCTGACCTGCATCCACTAGAATCAGAAAATACTGTTCGCCACAACATTCGCGGGTATGGTAAATGACCCAACCACGGGATTTCCACCATCGCTATCGATAGAAACACATTCCAATGCGATAATCGCGATGATTTCGTGCCATCAAATAAAACCTACTTTGGTTCACTTGCGACCGGTTGGAGAAGAAA
>CALQBW020000033.1 GCA_943328915.2 Singulisphaera sp. GP187
CGACCGCCCCGTGAAGGTGGTCGACCGCCCCGTGACAATCGCCCCGCAGAAACATATACCTCATCATCGTTTAATGATGAAACCTTTGTTGGTGATGCCACAATGGATGATTTGATGTCACGTTTTGGTGGCGCCTACCGTGAAAAGCGCCAGCGCGAAACGGATACTCAATACGAAGATGGTCAGCGCAAAGGACGTCTCGGCGAAGTCATTCGCCGTACCCTTGGTAGCGACGACGAATAATCCGTCAATGCACTATCGCATGATGTGGAATGCATCATGCGATAGTCTCTTATTTGACATTGACGTATTGGCAACGGTATAATCACCAGACGTGTGTCGTGTTGTGCGTATACTCCATGACTTCCGCTATTGTCGCCAGCACCATGCTGGCTTGTGAAGAGGTTTGATAATGCCCAAACGAACTTGGCAGCCCAAGCGTATCCCACGCCGGCGCAAGCATGGCTTCATGAAGCGCATGCTGACGAAAGATGGTCGTAACGTCCTCAAACGCCGCCGCTTGAGCGGTCGCTGGCGCCTGACGGTCAGCCACGAGCGCCGTGCCGAACCACGTACCAGCCGCTAAATGACGCATAGAGCGGAGCGATCGTGAAGCGCCAATATCGCTTACGCCGTTCAGCACACTTCCAACGTGTGCGGAGTAGTGGCAATCACTATGACGGTTCAAGCCTTACGCTAAACGTCGCGGCCGCTCGCCAACGAACAACCCGTTGTGGCATTGTGGTGGCACGACGGATTGGCGGGGCAGTGGTACGCAATCACATCAAACGCCGAATCCGTGAAGTATTACGGATTCATTACCTTTTCTTACGTAGCAACTTTGACATCGTCTTTATTGCTCGCTCGCGTGATCTACAGACAATGCCATTCTCACGTTTGATTGAGCTCATAACCCAACTCCTCAAGCGTGCAGGTGTATGGCAAATCCCCGAAAACACACCGCCGCTTGACAGCGAATCCCGCACAAAATTGTAGTGATACGCTCCCAAGGCGCAATTGCGTCTGATACATTGTTTAAAAGGTGAACACCATGGCGATTTGGACATTCCTGATCTCGAGCCTCGAGTACGTCTTGCTGACATTTTATGCGTGGACCGGTAATCCCGGGATTGCCATTATTTTGTTTACGCTGTTAGCACGCATGGTGTTGCTCCCCCTCACAATCAAACAACTCCAATCCAGCCGCAAAATCCAAGCATTGCAACCTGCATTAAGCGAACTCCAACGCAAGTATGGTAAAGATTCGCAACAGCTTCAAAAAGAAACCATGAAGCTCTATTCCGAAAACAAAGCCAATCCCGTGTCGGGATGTTTGCCGGTGTTTATCCAATTACCATTGTTTTTGGGAATTTACCAAGCAGTATTCCATTTGACCAGCGTTGCTCCTGGTGAACATGCGGTGGCAAACATGATTACCGCCCTTAACCACATCAATCTCGCCACCAACCTGTCTGCCACCATGGACCAGCCGCAATTATCGGGTGGTTTTTTGTGGTTGACTGACTTGGGTCGCACCGACCCCTTGTATATTTTGCCGGTGTTATCCGTTATTTTTCAATTGCTTGTGCAATTAATGTCGACTCCCCGAGTCCAAGATCCGCAACAAAAAGCGATGCAACAGACCATGTTGTTCATGCCGATTTTGTTCGGATACATCGGCTTCACATTCCCTTCTGGGGCTGTATTGTATTGGGTCGTGGGCAGCATGCTGTCGATGATTCAACAATACATCTTTTCGGGATGGGGTTCTCTGGCAAATTACTTGACCTTCTTGCCAACGCGTTCGGGGTTATTCCCGCCTCCCGTGGTGGTGGGTGCTGGCACCCAAGAGGCGGCCAAACATATCGCCGAAGTCGATGCTGCGCCGAAAGTCGACTTTTGGGATGTGGTGCGCCCACTTACGAACGACGAAAAGTCCAACTAATCCGGTTCATATTCGATTCGTCTTGCACACCGAGGTCACACTATGAAAAAAACCAAGCCCTCGCTTGAAATCAGTGCTCGGACCGTCGCAGAGGCCGTTGATTTGGCCTTGGTGCAATTAGGTCGTGATCGCGATGATGTCGCTATCGAAATTTTGATACACGGCAACGACGAAGAAGAAGCATTGGTGCGTGTCACTGTCGTCGAAGATGAACCAACCGAAGAGATGAGCGAAGATGACCGCATCAAACATGCGCGCACAATCCTTGAAGAATTACTCGAACATATGGATATTGCCGGCTTCGTCACTGCGGTGCGCTCAACTGCACCAGCTCAAGATGGCGGGGTGGAAGAATCGATTACCCTGCACGTCGAGGGCGCAGACGAAGAAGCGATGGGGCTGCTCATTGGGCGCCATGGTGATACGTTACGCTCGTTGCAATTCATCGTGAATTTAATCGCGGGCAAAAGTAATCGTCGCTGGCCACAAATCATCGTGGATGTCGGGAATTATCGCCAACGCCGCCAAGAAATGCTCGAGAGTATGGCGTTGCGCATGGCCGAACGGGTCCGCCAGAGTGGTCGTCCGCATACCTTCGAACCGATGTCAGGCGCTGACCGCCGCGCAATCCACTTGGCACTGCGCAGCGATGCCACCGTGTACACCGAAAGTGATGGCGAAGGTGAACGACGAAAAATCGTCATCTTTCCAGCCAAAACCGAAGCTTGACCTCCGCGCATATTTCTTCTTGGCGGTCAGTGGCATACGATGCAACTGACCGCTCTGTTTTTCTAGGGAACAGTATGCAACCCAATTATTTAATGCTCGGGCATATCACCAGCGACTTGCTCCCCGATGGCTCGACCATCCCCGGCGGGACGGCACTCTATGCGGCCCGCACCGCCCAGCGCCTCGGGATGCACCCCGCGATCGTCTCCGCCACCGCGACGCTCCCGATCGATTGGCCAAACGACGTCCCCGTCGCGAGTGTGGTAGGGAGCAATGCACCTATTTTTGAAAATCGTTACACCCCCAACGGGCGTATCCAATTTTTGCATGGTGATGCCCCACCGCTAGTTATTGCCGATGTGCCCAGCGCATGGCGTACCGCCCAAATCGTACACCTCGGCCCTATTTTGGTCGAAACACCGCTCGATATCGTCGCTCACTTCCCCAATGCCTTAATCGGCATGACGCCGCAAGGGATGATGCGCCAATGGCAGCCACCATTCCCCTGTCAGATTCAGTACACTCCGTTTCTTCCAGAACCGACGCTCCTCGCGCGTATAAACATATTGGTGATGAGCATCGAAGATGTGCATGGTGACCAAAGTGTGGCCGAACACTATGCGCAACACTGCCGGATAGTAGCCCTTACCCGTGGCGCCAATGGCGCAGACATTTACCTCGATGGCATTCCCCACCACATCAACGCCTACCCGGCTATCGAACGAGACCCCACCGGCGCCGGCGATGTCTTTGCCGCAGCGTTGATGGTTCGCTATGCCGAAACCCGCAATGCCATCGATGCCGCCCAATTTGCAGCCGTAGTAGCAGCAGCGAGTGTCGAAGGCCTCGGTATCTCGACCATCCCCGACCGCCCTACCATCGAAGCCCGCCTAGGTAATTACCTTGCCTGACAACTACCACCAAGGGTTTCTGGCCGATTCACAGACCATGCGCCCCGTCTAGAAAAAATAGGGCTGGATTATTTTTTGCGCACACCAAACGCGCACGGTGGTTAACGTTGCAGTGGAAATGATCATACAGAAGGTGTATGATACATTCCACCAGAAATTGATGACAGGACTGACAAATGGGCGCAATTCAAAAAGCTCTCGCCGGCAAAACCATTGCCGATAATCGCAACGCCTTCCACGAATACTTCATCGAACAACGCTATACCGCGGGGATCGTGCTGAGTGGTAGCGAAGTCAAATCTATCCGCGCCGGCAAAGCCCAATTGCGCGGTAGCTATGCCCGTATCGAGGGCCGCGAAGGGTGGCTCTACGATGCGCATATCGCCCCCTACACCCAATCGGGGGTATACTTCAACCATGACCCAATGCGCAAACGCAAATTGCTATTGCACCGCAAAGAAATCAGCGATATTTTCGGCAAAATCACCCGCCAAGGATATACGTTTGTGCCGTTGCGGATTTTTTTTGACAATCAATTCGTCAAAGTCGAATTGGGCATTGCCAAAGGCAAAAAACAACACGACAAACGCCATGCCATCGCCGAACGCGACGTCAAACGATCACTCGACCGCGAAATGAAAATACAAAACCGGTAACGCATATACCCGACACAGGGGGTGGGCTATCTGCCCACCCCCTGTGTCGTATCGAGCGCATTGGAGTACAATTTCGGTAGCCACTATTTTTGACAAAAGGAGCCCACTATGAATATCGGAATCAGTAGCTATAGTTTTGCCCGTCTCATGAAACAAGGGATGACCTATATAGAGGCTGCAACCAGCGCCAAAGCCATGGGGTATGCGGTCTTTGAAGTCGAAAGCTTACGCCTCCCCGCCGGCACTGACCGACTGGCCTATGCCCACCAACTCAAGGCACATTGTCGCGACATCGGCATCATTGTGGGTAATTTTACCGTCAGTGCCGATTTTTTGACGGGCAGTGGTGGCGACACCGACCAAGAAATTACCCGGGTCAAACGTGAGCTCGACATCGCCGTGGCACTCGGGGCACCAGGCATGCGCCACGACGCCACCTTTGGATTTCCCGCCAACGCCCGCCGTAAGAGTTATAGCGATGCAATCCCCACACTCATCAAGGCCTGCCGCGCCGTGAGTGAGTATGCTGAAAGCCGCGGGGTCAAAACCATGGTTGAAAATCACGGTTTTTTGATGCAAGACGCCGACCGCATCGAGCAACTGGTGTGTGGTGTGGCGCACGACAACTTTGGCCTGTTGCTCGACATGGGCAATTTTTTGTGTGCCGACGAATCGCCCGCAGTGGCAATCGGCAAACTCGCGCCATATGCCTTCCATGTGCACGCCAAAGACTTCTATGTGCGTGACGGAGCACTTCCCAACCCGGGCAAAGGCTGGTTCCAATCTCGGGCCGGGCATTATTTGGCCGGCACGGTAGTGGGATTTGGAGTGGTGCCCGTGGTGCAGTGTTTGACGATTATGAAAAAATCGGGCTATACCGGCGCGGTGTCACTCGAATTTGAAGGTCTCGAAGAAAACCTGTGGGCGCTCGAGGTTGGCTACGAAAATCTGCACCGCGCCGTATCACTCGCCTAAGGGGGCACACTAGATGCACACATCAGACCCTCTCCAACCGTACGGCGCCGTGCCATCGCCACGCCAGCACGCATGGCACGCCCTTGAGTTTTATGGGTTTTTGCACTTCACCGTCAATACCTTTAGCGACCGCGAATGGGGACTTGGCAACGAATCACCCACAATCTTCAACCCGACGGATTTCGATGCCGACCAAATCGTCGATACCGCCCGTCGCGGCGGCATGCACGGGCTGATCCTTACCGCCAAGCACCACGACGGATTTTGTTTGTGGCCATCACAATACACCGCACATTCGGTCAAACACAGCCCGTGGCGGAATGGCCACGGCGATGTGGTCGCTGAACTCGCCCGCGCCTGTGCGGCGGCTGGGCTCAAATTTGGCATCTACTTGTCGCCCTGGGATCGCAATCACCCTGATTATGGCACCCCTGCCTACCTAACCTACTACCGCAATCAGCTCCGTGAATTGCTGACCAACTACGGGCCACTGTGTGAAGTATGGTTTGACGGCGCCAATGGCGGTGATGGCTATTATGGCGGCAGCTACGAAAAACGCTCAATCGACAACACGACCTACTACGAATGGGACGAAACCTTTGCGCTGGTACGCGAATTGCAACCCCATGCCTGTATCTTTAGTGATGCGGGGCCCGATGTGCGCTGGGTGGGCAATGAACAAGGCCTCGCCGGCGACCCGTGCTGGTCAACGCTCACGACCGCTGGGCTGTCACCAGGCAACGCCGATCCAGCCCTCCTCAATGTCGGCCAACGTCATGGCCGCGACTGGGTGCCCGCTGAATGCGATGTGTCAATCCGACCGGGTTGGTTTTATCACCAGAGTGAAGACGACCAGGTACGCTCACCCGCAAACTTATTGGAGCTCTACTTCGCGTCGGTGGGACGGGGCGCCAATTTGTTGGTGAATCTGCCGGTGACACCGGTTGGCCAAGTGCATGCGCAAGATCGGGCTAACTTATTGGCATTTCACGCCTTGCGCCAGCAGATTTTTGGCATAAACCTCATCCAACAAGCATCCATGAGTGCGAGTTCGGTGTATGAAAACCACGTACTGCATGGGACCGACGGCTCATTTTGGATGCCAGAACCGACGGATACGGCTCCGTGGATCATGGCGCAGTTTGTCACGCCGGTGGCGATCAATCTTGTCGACCTACGCGAACACCTACCCCTCGGGCAACGCATCGATAGTGTGGTGATTGATGTCAAAACAGCTACTGGCTGGCGTGAAGTGGCTCAGGTCGCGGCGGTTGGCACCCGCCGCTTGATATCGTTTGCGCGCGTCAGCACCACCGCTTTGCGGGTACGGATTGTAGCAAGTGCGGCACCAGCGGCGCTACGGGCGCTAGCGCTCTACAATGATGTGACGAGTGCCTGACACACAAAAAAGACACCCCACGCACTATCTTGCGTGGGGTGTCTTTTTTTGACTACGCGACGGTGACTGATTTGAGCAACAATTCAGCCACATCTTGGCGAGCGACGGTTTCGTCGACGCCCGAGGTCTTGGCGGCATCTTCAAACATCACCATACAAAACGGGCAAGCCACCGCCACCGTATCAGGTTTTTCGACAGTTAATTGTTCGAGCCGGATGACGTTGCTTTTTTTGTCGCCCCAACTCTCCATCCAGACATTGCCGCCACCACCGCCACAACAGGTGGCACGTTGACGATTGCGCTCCGGGGCTTCCACCAACTCGATGCCGGGAATCGACGACAGCAATTCCCGAGGGGCATCATAGATGTCGTTGTAGCGCCCGATATAGCAGGGGTCGTGGTAGGCGACTTTTTGGTTGACGGGGGTGACCGGGATGAGTTTTTTGTCTTGGACGAGTTTTGCCAAAAACTCAGTATGGTGGACTACCTGATAATCGATCCCCGCTTTGCCGCCAAACTGCACATATTCGTTTTGGTGTGAATTGTAGCAATGGGCGCAGGTGGTGACGAGTTGGGTGAATTTGTACTGGCCGAGGGTCTCGACATTGGTTTCGGCTTGTTGTTTAAACAACAATTCTTCGCCCATCCGGCGGGCCGGGTCACCGGTACAGCACTCTTCGCCTCCCAATATGGCAAAATCAATCCCTGCTTGTTGCATCAATTGCGCCATGGCACGGGCGACTTTTTTGGAGCGGTCGTCGTAGCTGGGCGCACAGCCCACCCAAAACAACACATCCACCTCACCTTTTTCGGCCATGGTGGGGATATTGAGTCCGGCAGCCCAATTGGCGCGCTCACGTTGCGGCAGGCGCCACGGATTGCTGGTGCGTTCGATGCCGTCCAGTACGCGTTTGACACCACTGGGAACTTCGCTTTTGATCATGGTCAGATTGCGACGCATATCGACGACCAAGTCGACGTGGTCGATCAGGGCCGGGCATTCTTCGATACACGCGCCACAGGTCGTGCAGCTCCAGATTTCGTTTTCGTCATAAAACCCTTGCTCGAGCAAGGCAATTGCGTCAAAGGCACCGCGACCGCTGGTATCGGCTACGGGCATTTTTTGGCTGCCGTCATTCATGGTGACGATATCGCCCCGTTGCATGTCGGCCAGTTTGGTGATGAGGAACTTGGGCGACAAATTGGCACCGGCGGCATGGGCCGGACAGACCGATTGGCAGCGGCCACAGCTCATACAAGAATCGAGGTCGAGGCGTTGCTTCCAGGTCAAATCGTTGAGGGTGGCGACGCCCAGTTGTGGTTCATCTTTTTCGATTTCGGCATCAAAATCGGGAATCTCTGCGAGAGCCCCTTTGGGACGGGTGCGTTTAAATAACGCATTGAGCGGCGTATAAATCAAATGGCGCAAGCCGGTATAGGGAATGGCAGCGATGAACGCCAGCGACACAATAGTGTGGGCAAACCACAGACCAACATGCAACCCTAGCCCGATGCTACTGCCATCGCCCAAGCCGATGGTATGCATGATAACCGCCAAACCGTAGCCCACAAACGACTGCACCGCCCACGCTTGGGTATAGACGGGCACGCCGGCAATGGTTTGATTGGCGATGCGCAGGCCTTCGATGAAGTAGCCACTCACTCCCACAAAAATCAACGACAGCAAGGCTTCGCGGTCGTATTGGCGTTCGTGCAGGCGATCGGGGCGGGTCTTGTAGCGACGCCAGTATGCCCAGACCAATCCGGCTACAAACAGCAGGCCGACGGCGTCGAGGATGGTTTCGTAGGTGCGATAAAAATCACCCACCAAGATTTTGCCGACATCGGCACCAAGCAACGGGATAGTGAAATCTTCTTCGACGGCGATGACATCAGTGCCGATAAACAAACCGAGGAAGCCAAAAAAAATCAAGGCATGCATCATGCCTGGGCGCCGATCTTGCATCGTCTTTTTTTGGCCCAGTGATTGCACAAGAAACTCGCTAGTCCGCGAGCCGAGGGCATCGAGGCGACTCTCGGGGCGGCCTTTGCGCCAAGTGGCGATATCGCGCAAGATGCCATAAAAGAACACCAACATGGCAGCGAGGGCGGTCAAATAGACCGTCAGGCTCCCCAGGATTTCGCCTATATTCCAATATATTTGGCGTACTGCTTCGGTCATTGCAGGCTCCATTGCATACGTGTTTTCCCGTCTCTCTGCGCTATCCTAGCACGGGGGGCGGGGTGCGTCAATCGACGCATTCAGCGGTATACTAGCAGTATCAGCCGTTTTTTGGTTCATCAAGGAGGATGACTTCATGCGTTACGACGACAAAATCACGATAGTGACCGGTGGCAGCAAAGGGATTGGCGAGGGATGTGTACGCGTGTTTGCAGATGCAGGCGCCACGGTGGTGTTTTGTGCCCGCAACGAGACCGAAGGCACTGCCCTCGAACAAGAACTCAACGCCAAACGCCCTGGCAGTGCCTGGTTTGTCAAATGTGACGTCTCGAAAACTGACGACATCGAAGCCATGATCAAAGCCGTTATCGCCAAATATGGCCGCATCGATTGTCTCATCAACAATGCCGGCTGGCACCCACCCACCCGCACCATTGACCAATTCAGCATCCAAGACTTCCGCGATTTGCTCGAACTCAATTTGGTCAGTATTTTTGCGGCCTGCAAATTCGCCTTGCCCTACCTGCGCCAAGTCCAAGGCAATATCATCAATATGTCAAGCTTGGTTGGGACGATTGCCCAGCCCTTTGCGACTACCTATGTGGCCACCAAAGGGGCAATTACGTCGTTCACCAAGGCTTTGGCCATCGACGAAGCCGCCCACGATGTGCGCGTCAATTGTGTATCGCCGGGCAACGTCTATACGCCATTGTGGCAAGCAGGGATTGATGCATCGGACGATCCGGTGTTGACCCGCCAGCATGGCGACAATGCCCAGTTGATGGGCCGCATGGGTACCATCACAGAAGCAGGCAAGCTCTGCTTGTTTATTGCCGCCGAAGCGACCTTTACCACCGGTGTAGATCATTATTTGTCGGGTGGGGCCGAGTTGGCCTATGGCCGCAAAACCCGTAAAGGCGAAGCCGGCCCATCCTGGTAGTTCATCGCTGGGGTGGTGGGGTAATTCCCGCCACCCCAGGTGCATTCGAGGCATTATGTCATTACCATTTCAACTCTATGATTTGCGGATTCAGGTGGTGGCCATCGAAGGGCGTTCGGTGTGTGGGCTAGCAGTAGGCGATTATTTTGAGCTTACCGACAGTAGCCAGGTGCGCATTCCGGCTGGCAAACATTTTTGTTTGTATGCCCTGAGTGCAATTTTGCCGTTGCTCCCGGCCAAACAACGCTTGCTGGCTGCCAATGATTGGCTCGAGCGCGATACGTTAGTGGCCTGCCCCGACCCTGAAGAACGGTTGATTATGCAAATCGAACGCATCGCCACCCGCACCCTCGATAGCACCGAATTAACCTGAGGGATTGTGCCCACGCCACAAATAGGAACAACTAGACGCGAAAAAAATGACACCACAGCGCACATTCCCGATCCTGAAAATATCCCAACACAAATCGTCCATCTTCCGTTCATCATATAACGTTAATTCCTTGTCCGCGGATCTTGCACGCTTTTTGGTCTACTGTGCTGATTGGTGCATAAATTACCTTAACCGCAAATAAAACACAGACATGATAGAATTGAGGTGTTTTACGCACGTTCAATACCCATGTTTATTTGTGGAGCCATGTTCAATGCAGATAACGCAACGTATCGTAGCCACATTCATCTATATCAGCATCTGTGTAGTGCTCTTGTTATTTACTGGTACACATACAAATACAATTGATGTAACCCACCCCGATGCCAATCTCGTTTTTTTTCATGAAATCGAAACTCGCACAGAGCAACCATTGCTTTTTCGGTGGGGGGCAAATGACGCGACATTGATATTTCCCTATAACAGTGTCGGCATGCAAATATTTACTTTTACGGCAACAACACCGCTTCCCAATCATATGATCATTCGCATTAATGATAACGACACTGGGATTGCAACGATTCAACCCAATCAATTCCGGACGTATCGAATCATTACCAATATTTCGTGGTCGGCGCGCTACTCGCACACTACCGTCGTTTTTCACAATGATAATCCATCACTCAAGCGCCGTGAAATCGGTGTGGGGATGACTCAGGCGAGCCTCGCCCCACTCGCTCCAATAACCCTCCCATCCCCCAACATGTGGTTAATCATTGTCTACACTTTGGTGATTTTGTGGGCGTGGCGTATGACCAATTGGCAGTTATTTTTGCTGTATGGGGCGAGTATTACCTATTTATGTATACTTTCATTCCTCGGGATAAGCGATATCTGGTGGATGTACGGGTATATCATTATGCTCCCAGGGTTAGCCTGGCTTTGTGACACCACATATCAGCTACCGATTACAATTGCACCAACCACCACATACCGCAAAGACATTGATGGCCTACGCGCCATCGCGGTATTAGCCGTGGTTGGGTATCATGCCTTCCCGACTTACATCCATGGCGGATTTGTGGGCGTTGATGTTTTTTTTGTCATCTCAGGCTATTTAATTTCGCAAATTTTATTGCGGCAGATTACCCTACATACATTCACTTTTCGCGATTTTTATAGTCGCCGTGTCCGGCGTATTTTCCCCGCATTATTTGTCTTATTTGGCGCGGTGTTACTATTTGGAGCACTCTGTTTATTGCCAAATGAATATGCAGATTTAGGGCGGGCAGTGGGTGCTGGCGCAGGATTTGTGGCAAATCTCCAACTGTACAACGACATTGGCTATTTTGACATCAACGCGGTGTACAAACCACTCCTGCATTTATGGTCACTCGGTATCGAAGAACAATTTTATTTGATTTGGCCCGTCCTGCTGATTCTCTTTCGCCGGCGGATTACCACCATCCCCGCATTGCTTATCACCATTGCCGGTTTTTCGTTTGTCACCAATATCCTGCTGACACAAACCAACCAAGATGCCGCATTTTATTGGCCATTGAGTCGCTTTTGGGAATTAGCCATTGGGGGATTATTGGCCTACGAATCGCTCTTTTCGTCACCTATCACCACTCGGTTACCGTGGTGGCAAAACACCCAATTCCAAGCGATCCTTGGAGCAGTGGCAATCGGAGCCAGTATTGTATGGTACACCGATCAAATGATTTACCCTGGCTATCGTGCCTTAGCGCCAACCATTGGCACCTATTTGTTGATTCGTGCCGGCGCCGATGCGTGGGTCAATCGGGTGCTCCTCTCCCGCCGAGTATTGGTATGGATTGGGCTAATCAGCTTCCCCCTCTATCTCTTGCATTGGCCATTACTCTCATTTGCCTATATTTTATTTTCGAGCATGCGGCTCCCAATGACCGTCAGCGCTGGGGTTGTTCTGGGAAGCATCATGTTGGCAGCTATCACCTATTGGTTGGTCGAAAAACCGCTCCGGTTTGGTAAATTGCGTACATTCCCCACCATCGGTATTGCGGTGGCCACATTCGCCATGGGCATCGTTGGGTACGGGTTTGTCCGCACGGGTATAATCCAGCCTTTAAATCAAACCATCACCGTCGCAGGTGTAGCAGAGTCACCAAAAGGGCTCATACCATCTGTGCCTGATTCGCTGTGTGCACAAATTACCCTGACCCAATTTGCAGAATGTTGGAGCAACACCCCGCCACACAGTAGCGGCACCGAGTATTACTTCATCGGAGATAGTCACGCCGATGCCCTCGCAATTTATGGTATGCACCATTTGATTCCGCAACATTTAACCGTTTATTCAGTTTTTGGCTGTCTGCCGTTTTTAGGGATTGAACGATACACAGGCGCATCCATCGAGCCCTATGGATGTAATAATCCCAGCGGATTAACGGCGTTTATGCAGTTATTGCACACCCAATCCACACCCAACAAGCGGGTGATTGTGTTGGTCTCGCGCTATTCGTATATCGAAGAAAATCTACCCGATACGGCACTCAGTAAACAAGTACACTTTCAGCTCGCAGGGCCACGCCAATCACCCGAAGCCGTCGATCGCAACCAGGTATTCCAACAAGGATTACGCAACACCCTCGCCATACTCACGACGCTTCCAAACACGACAGTAGTGTTCATGCATCAAGTCCCCGAATTAAATTTCACCCCCGAAAGTTGCAATCGCTGGCAATTATTTCGCACCCATCAACCTGAATGTACGATTTCGCGACAGGTGGTAGATGCACTATTTATGGCCTACAAAACCAATACGACAATCGTACTCAACGACTACCCCATGGTTGCGCAATATGATCCTATGACAAAAATGTGCACGGCGACATCCTGTACCGTCATCCACAATGATGTCTCGTGGTATTTCGATACCAATCACCTATCGAGTGTTGGGGCTGAGCTCATCAGTACCGATTTATGGCAAAAATTCCCATAATCATCACACCTATAAGAGTGCACTATGCCCACCGTCAGCATTGCCTTCCAAACCAACAAACGCGCCAGCGATTATATTGCGCTGGCCAAGCTGGTCAATCAATACGATTTCGCCACTGTCAGCGTCTATTGCGATGCCCCCTACCACACCAGCTACGGCCCCCTGTTGCTGATGGCGCCCCACATTACCCGCGCCCGCATTGGCTGTGCAGCAGTTTCACCAGCGCGCATGGCTCCCATCGACATTGCCGCCGACGCCGCCTTGCTGGCCGACGTCGCCCAGGCCGGCACCTACGTGGGCATCGCCCGCGGGGCCTGGCTGGCCGATCACGGCATCAGCGAGCCCAGCAAACCGATCCAAGCCATCCGCGAAACCATCGCCATCATGCGCTTGCTCTGGAGCGGGCAATCGGCGGGCTATGCCGGCCAGTGCTACCAGATCGCCCCCCACGTCCAAGCCGGCTACCTCTTGCCCAGCCAGCCCATCCCGATCATGATTGGCACGTGGGGGCGGGGGTTGTGTGCGGTGGCGGGTGAACTGGCCGACGAAGTCAAAGTAGGCGGCTCTGCCAACCCGGCGGTAGTGCCGTTTATCCGTGACTACATTGCAGTTGGTGAAAAAAAGGCTGGGCGCGCCAGTGGCAGCGTCAACATCGCCCTGGGGGCGGTGACGGTCGTCGATCACGACCGTGTGCTGGCGCGCGCAATGGCCCGCCAAGCGGCGGTACTCTACCTGCCCGTGGTAGCGCCACTCGACCCCAGTGTGCAGGTCGACCCAGAATTAATCCAGCGCCTACAACATGCCTCCGACAGTGGCGATTTCGCCGACGGGGCTTCGTTGATTTCGGACGAATTACTCGACAAGTTCGCCTTTAGTGGCAACGCCACCGACATCATTCAGCAGTGCGAACAATTGTTTGTTGCCGGTGTCGACCGCATCGAGTTGGGCACGCCCCACGGCATCAGCGTGGCGGCTACGGGCATCGATATCATCGGCAAACAAGTATTGCCGGCGTTGCGGGCGTGGTGGGAATAAAAAATCCCCCGTGAAGCGCCGTCTGCGACGGCGCTTCACGGGGTGGTAAAAGTGGAGTAGAGCCGCAGCCTACGGCGGCTCTACTCCACCGTCACCGATTTGGCCAAATTGCGTGGTTGGTCCACATCCGCCCCCCGTCGCACCGCCGTGGCATAGGCTAACAGTTGCAACGGGATGACGGCGAGGATCGTCGTGAGCAAGGGCGTGCTGGTGGGGATATAAATCACCGCCTCCGATTGTGCGGCGAGCTGGGTATCCCCCTGGCTGGCGATGGCAATCACTCGCCCACCCCGTGCGTTGACCTGCGACACATTCGACACCATTTTGGCATACGACGCATCCTGGGGCGCGATACAGACCACCGGCAAGCGGTCATCGATCAAGGCAATCGGGCCATGCTTCATTTCGCCGGCAGGGTAGCCTTCGGCGTGGATGTAACTAATTTCTTTGAGCTTGAGCGCCCCTTCGAGGGCCACCGGGTAACACATTTGCCGCCCCAAAAAGAGCGCACTACTAGCGTGTTGCAACGATTCGGCCAAAGCCGTGTAATCGGTGCCGTCGTTGAGTAATTCACCTACTTGGCTCGACAACGCCATCAAGGCCCGAATGTGCGGGCGCATCGTGGCGGGCGTCAATACGCCCCGCGCTTGAGCCACCCGCAAGGCCAGCAGATACAACCCTACCAGCATGGCGGTAAAGGCCTTGGTCGAGGCCACGCCAATCTCGGGGCCGGCATGGAGCATCAGCGAGCCGGCCGTGGCCACCCGCGTCGCTTGACTACCGACGGCATTGACGATGGCCATGGTGGCGACCCCCGCCGAGCGCGCTAATTCCATCGCCGCCAAGGTATCGGCCGTTTCGCCGCTCTGGGTAATCGCCACCAGCAACATGCGGTTGTCGAGCACCGGTTCGCGGTAGCGAAACTCCGAGGCATAATCGACTTGCACCGGCACGCGGGCAATCTGCTCAATCATGTATTTGCCAATCAAGGCCGCATGCCAGGCCGTGCCACAGGCCGTCAACACCAGCGATGACACGTCGCGCAAAGCCGCATCATCCAAGGTGACGTCGTCGAGCCGTACCGTGCCCGCTTCGAGGTCGATCCGCCCCCGCAGCACATCGGTCAACACCCGCGGTTGCTCGTGGATTTCTTTGAGCATGAAGTGTTTGTAGGGACCGCGTTCAATCGACACCGGATCCCACGCCAGCGCCTGTACCGCTCGCGCCACCACACTGCCGTCAGGACGGCTGATTTGCACGGTGGTGGCAGTGATTTCGGCGATGTCACCATCTTCCAAAAAAATCACCCGCCGGGTATGGTCGACGATGGCCGGTACATCCGACGCCACAAACATTTCGTCGTCGCCCACGCCAATTACCACGCCACCGGCATGCCCGATGCGAGTAGCCACCAACGTGCCGGGTTGGTCGATGGTCAAGGCCACGATGGCATTGCCCCCGTGGAGCATGGCAGCAGTCTGACGGAGCGCTTCCACCAATGAACCACAGGCGCGGTAGTGATTGCCCAGCAAATGGGCAATCACTTCGGTGTCGGTTTGTGAGCCAAACTGATGGCCGGCGGCAATCAACACTTGTTTTAATTCGAGATAATTTTCGACGATGCCGTTTTGGATGACCACCACCCGGCCACTGGCATCACGGTGAGGGTGGGCGTTTTGTTCGGTGACATCGCCGTGGGTGGCCCAGCGGGTATGACCGATACCCATGTGCCCATGTACGGGGGCGCTGGCCAGCACATTGGTGAGGCCAGACAATTTGCCTACACTGCGACGGATGTCGAGGGTACCGGCGTTGTCGACGGCAATCCCGGCCGAATCATAGCCGCGATATTCCAAGCGGGCCAGCCCAGCGACGATCAGCGGGGCAGCCTCACGCAGTCCGACATATCCTACAATTCCACACATTGCTGACTCCTTTTTGCCGCACGATATCGCTCGCCGTTAGTCACGGTATAATACCTAAGAATCCATCCAACACGAGTACACCAATGACGCATCCTGCTACTGCCCAGCGTATTGCCACTTTTGGCACGACTATTTTCACCGAAATGAGTGCCTTGGCATTGGCGCACAACGCCGTCAATCTGGGCCAAGGCTTCCCCGACTTTGCGGGGCCTGACTTTGTCAAAAACGCCGCGGTGGCCGCGGTCCAAGCCGACCTCAATCAATATGCCCCCATGCCGGGCTTACCCAGCCTGCGCCAAGCCATTGCGGCCACCTGGGCAGATCGCACCGGGCGCGAAATCGATCCGCTAGCTGATGTCAGTATTTCCAGCGGCGCCACCGAAGTGCTCTGCAACATCATGCTGGCCTTCGTCAATCCCGGCGATGGCGTGGTGATGTTTGAGCCTGCTTACGATGCCTATCAACCCGACGTCATCATGGCCGGCGGTCACGCCATCCCCGTACGCCTCTACCCACCCAATGCCCAGCATAGTGGCTGGCATTATGACGACGCTGCCCTCGAGGCCGCCTTTGCACAACGCCCCAAATTGCTGTTGCTCAACACCCCCCACAACCCTACCGGCAAAGTCTTTAGTGCCAGCGAATTACAGCGTATCGCCGAACTGTGCCAGACCTACAACGTGCTGGCCGTGGTCGACGAAGTCTACGACCGGCTGGTCTATGACCAGCACCAGCACATCCACCTCGCCAGCCTGCCTGGCATGTGGGAGCGCACCATGACCGTCAACAGCATCGGCAAAACTTTTAGCGTGACGGGGTGGAAAATCGGCTGGTGTGTGGCGCCCGCCAATCTCATCAGCGCCGTGCGCGCCACCCACCAATGGGTCACCTTTGCCACCTCGACCCCCATGCAACAGGCCTCGGCGGTGGCGTTGAACGAAGCGCGCCACAACGGCTACTACGACCTACTCGTCAACGAATACAGCGCCCGCCGCATCCAACTCAACACCATCTTACGTGCCACCGGCTTACCACTCATCGACGCCGAAGGTTCGTACTTTGTCAGTGTCGACGTGGCACCCCTCGGTGTCAGTGATGTGCGCGTTTTTTGTCGGCGCTTGACGAGTGAGCTCGGCGTGGCGGCCATCCCAATCCCGGCCTTTTATCTGGCACCGGGGGCACCGGCCTTGGCGCGCTTTTGTTTCGCCAAAAAAGCCAGCACTTTGCAGGCTGCCGGCGAGCGCTTGACGCGCTTGCACGACATTGACTGGACTAGTTGAGGGTCGGATTGGCGATGAGCGTCAGTAATGATTGCCGCACACGCGTGATACGCACATCGAGTCCATTGGGGCGCACATACAAATCTTGGCGCACCGCCACGATATCACGGTGGATTTGTTCGATTGGATCACGCACTGCACTCGTCGCCGTCTTGGCGGCTCGTTGCAGTGCGTCGTCCATCAACAAGAGCATTTGCGCCGTTCCCGTCATGTCGTTGCGTCCCAAGGCCGCTTCGGCATCACTGGCATGCGCCAAGGCCCGGGTCAAATAGACGGCACTCCACAAGGCGGCAGTGTCGGCTTTGACATCAAGGATTTCTTGTCGCGAAATATCGCGTACCAACGGTGACGTCAACGTCGCCGTGGCGGCTGGGAGTGCGGTTGCGACGGTACCGGCGACGGGGGGGGCCTTGCTGGGAGTTTGTAACACCACTACACGGTCGCGGGGCACCACAAACCATGCGAATGCCAAAGTCACGATGGCGGTAACAACATGCGGCAACACGCCTTGCAAAAGGCGGCGTTGCCGCTTTGGTTGGTGATCACCGTGTATATCTGCCATCGATTATTTTTCGATTTGGGCCGTCAACAAAATCGCTTGAGCGATTTCGCGCATTGATTTGCGTGTGTTCATCGATAGTTGTTGAATCTTGCGGAAGGCATCTTGTTCTTTGAGGCCTTGGGTATCCATCAACACCCCTTTGGCGCGCTCGACCAATTTGCGCGTCTCCATGGTGTCTTTGAGGTCGCCAAGTTCTTTATTGATGGTGTTGAATTCGGCAAAGCGCGCCAATGCGATTTCGATGGCGGGCAACAATTCTGCCTCGCGGAACGGTTTGACGATATAATTGACCACCCCAGCGTCACGAGCCCTATCCACCAATTCACGATCCGAGTAGGCGGTGAGTAACAACACCGGGGCGATTTTTTCTTCGGTGAGGACTTTAGCGGCCTGGATGCCATCGAGTTTAGGCATTTTGATATCCATGATGACCAAATCAGGACGAAGCTCGCGTGCTAAATTAATCGCACTCAAGCCATCGCCGGCGTCTCCTACGACCAAATACCCGAGACCCACCAGCGTCTCACGCAGATTCATCCGGATAATTGATTCATCATCAGCGATTACCAAACGCAACTGATTAACCATAAGACCAACTCCTCCCACAAACGGGGATGTGCGTCGCATATTTCAGAATACACTTGACTATAGCATGTATTTCACGGCATGGTCAAGCAAAAAACATCCATACTACGCCAAACTTTTTGGATAATTCGTGACAACATATCGCGCAACAAAGTCGCTCTGCCGCAACTCATCCCATTCACCCCTGCAACGATTGTTTTTTGTCTGACGTCTGCTATAATGCAAAAATACATGCGATGACGGAGCTATGTCGCGGCGAATCCCATCCAGAGAGGTGCCGGTTGGTGTGAGGCACTTGGGCCGACCCGTAGATTCCCCTCCTGAGCAGCCGAGGATGACTCGTGCCGGCGCACCCGTTACCGTGCAATCAAGGTCATCACTTGTGTTGACGAACGAAGGTGGCACCACGAAGGCAATGCCTCTCGTCCTTCTCGAAGGATGGAGGTCTTTTTTGTGCAAAAAAGGAGCCACATGCAACGATTTCTCGGCATCGCTTATATCGTTGCGCGCTGGGCACGTGATGCGGTTTGGGCCGTCCAACGCCCCCATTTGCGCGGCGTGCGGGTCGTTGTCACCGACCCCCACGGTGCAGTCTTGGTCGTCCGCCATCGTGCTGGGCCGCACCCGTGGGTCATCCCCGGCGGTGGCATCGATGCCGGCGAAGCCGGGCATGTAGCGGCCAGCCGCGAGATTTTTGAAGAATCAGGCCTCGTGGTCACCATCACCGCCAACGACCTGTATGGCCGCTTTACCGAGGCCCATCCCCACCACCCCTGCACCACGGATGTCTATGCGATTACGCTCGCACAAGTGTTGATACCCCAGCCGTCGCCCTGGTCACTCGAAATCGCAGCGGCACGCTTTGTGCCCACCGCCCAACTCACCAGCCTCGACGATACCGTCGAGCCAGGCTGCCTCCGCCGCATCACAGAAGTCTGCGCCGCCCAACCCGCGGCCACACGCTGGTAAAGGAACTGCCATGCCATACACGCCGATTGTGGCAACCCTCGGGTACATCATGTCACCAGACGGCACAAAAGTGCTAATGGTGCACCGCAACGCGCGCCCTGATGACATCCATTACGGTAAATACAATGGGCTCGGTGGCAAAATCGAATCCCAAGAAGATGTGGCTACCAGCATGTGCCGCGAATTAATGGAAGAAGCCGGCATCACCGTGATCACGATGAGTATGCGTGGCACCCTGAATTGGCCCGGCTTTGGCAAAAACGAAGAAGATTGGCTCGGGTTTGTCTTTCGCATCGACCAATGGAGCGGTGAAGCATATACCGCCAACGACGAAGGAAGCCTGGAATGGATTGCCATTAGCGATCTGCATACCCTCAATTTATGGGATAGCGATCGGCTTTGGATTGAAATGGTCTTTGCTAACGACTATACGTTCCATGGCGTGGCCCCCTACAAAAACGGCAAAATGGTGAACTGGAGCTACAGCAAAATCGCGGTAACTCCACCAACCGCATCGTTATAATCAGCGCGTATAAAAGGAGCACCCCTATGTTAGACATTCGCTTACTCCGCGAACAACCCGACCTCGTCAAAGCCAGCCTGGCCCGCGCTGGTGTAGAACCCCAATTGGTCGATGTCGTGCTCGGGTTCGATGAGCAACGCCGTGCGTTGTTGTTTGAGGTCGAACAACTCAAAGCCCTGCGCAATACCACCTCCAAAGAAATAAGCACCCTCAAAGATGCCGCCATCCGGGACAGCAAAATTGCCGAAATGCGGAGCGTCGGCGACCGTATCGCCATCCTCGACAAACAAGTGTCCGAAGTCGAAGCCAACCAAATGGCCGCTATCCTCGAATTGCGCAATCTCCCCCACGACAGCGTCCCCGTCGGACCAGACGAAGATCACAATGTCGTAATCCAGACCATCGGCACACCCCGCAAATTCGACTTTGCCCCCAAACCACACTGGGAACTCGGCACATCACTCGACATCATCGAC